>NZ_CEYNZH010000007.1:0-39887 GCF_982874595.1 Oceanospirillum sp.
CACATTTCTCCAGTTTAGGATAGAAAATGTGTCAACCTTATTCAGGACGGGACAATCAACCGAAAAAAGCTCGCGAATGGCGAGCTTTTTTCGGTTGCCAATTCAGGCCGGGGTATTAAAAACGGGAAAGCTCGGAGAAGTCGATATCCCGGGCGGCAATCACCGCCTGAATGCGGTTGCTGACCCCCAGCTTACGCAAAATGGCAGACACATGGGCTTTTACCGTAGTCTCTGCAATCGAGAGTGTGTAGGCGATCTGTTTGTTAGATTCCCCTTCAGCCATGCGTTGCAGCACAATAATCTGACGACGGGTCAAAGAGGAGAGCAGAGCCGGGTCGATACTCTCCGCTTGTTTTTGCTGGCGTAACGCCTGAGCACCGGACAAGTTGGCAGAGGCATTGTTATCACCTCGGATAATGTCAGAAGGCAGATACACGCTGCCCGCCAGAATCTGTTCCAATGCCTTGTGCATCTGATCCCGAGGTGACGATTTGGTGATAAAGCCCACTGCGCCAAATGTAATCGCCTGCAGAACAATCTTTTTGTCCTCCTCCGCTGAGACAATCACTACCGGGATCGCCGGTGCCATTTCGCGCAAACGCATCAGCCCCTGAAAACCATCCATGCCATCCATGTTCAGATCCAGCAACACCAGATCGATCTCATCATCCTGTTCAATCAGCGCCAGAGTGTCGTCCAGATTGCAGGTTTCAAGGATCTCGCTGTCGGGATACCGGCTATGTACCACATTAGCGATCGCTTCCCGGAAGATGGGATGGTCGTCAGCCGTCACAATTTTATACATGGCAAACCCCTTTTTATTGTCTTTTGTAGTGGGCTGTTAAGTCAGCGCGCTTATATCTGGCGAGCTGTTATTGGGTTATTTGTTGGGCGTTGCAGGTTTGATCAACCTGATTCGGCGGCCTTCGGAATCATTGATCAGTTTATCATGACTCTTTGATCCCGTTTTGTGCATCCGACAATAGTTCAGTGATTTTCACATAAACTATTAATGTAACCCATTAATATTTAAGTAGTTATCTTGTTTTTATTGGATCATTTCAGGCTGTTATGAGCCGGAGCATCACTGAGCGGAACTGGTGGCTGCATCACCAGTTTTCCTCCGTTTTGCTGCCAGCCATCAATTCCTCCCGGATACCAATACAGGCGATTAAACCCTAGGGCATTGGCTTTTGCGGCGGCATTCCAGGACATCCAGCAATCGGTCTTGCAGAAAAACACCGGGGTTTTATCCGGAAAGCGCGTCGTCAGCGTCGTCAGCTGAGTGCGGAAGTATCGGTTTACAGCTTCGGAGGCATCGGCTTTACCGGTATTGGCCAGCCAGAAACTACCGGGAATCGTTTTATGCTGCTTGGTGTTGATAAAGCGACCTTCGCGCAGGGTTGCCGGCAGTACATCAATCAGCAGAAGTTTGTTCTTGCGCTTCAGTTCCAGAAAGGTGTTATCCGAAAGGGTGGTTGCTCCCGGTGCCAACGAAGGAACCGGTGCCCGATAGCGACTGCTTCTCAGCCCTTCGGCATTAAACAGGCTACTGTCAGAAAGCAGCTGATGATCATTAGCGGTAAGCGGTGACAGGTAGCGATCAGACCGGAGCTGAGGTGCTGTGCTCTCTGCCTCCTCAACATCAAGGGTTGTCTGTTGCAGGCTACAGGCGGTAAGAGACAGTAACAGGAGGAGTGCCGCAAGTCCGGCAAAACGGGAGCGCAGGCTTCGGCTGCACGTTTGCCGTCCCGGTACAGCATGGGCAAGGTTGGCAAGGGATATTGCCGGGGCAAAAAAGGGCGGCAGTGTATAAGCGGGTCTGACCCGGCTGCCCTGCTGCCCTGTGCGAGATATTGTCATTATTGTCTCTCGTCGCCAGTAGGCTGGTCGTTGATCGCAGGATATAGCTTTAACCATAGCGCGATGAGCAAAAAATGATCTTCTGCTTTGGTGGCTGCTGCTTGCTACTCAGGGCGTAGAAAAACTACGCCTTTGGTACTGGTTTTGCGCCGCTTTTCATCCCTTTCTGAGGATCAAAGCTGACAATGGCCAGTGTCAGAAATACCAGGGTAACCAGAGAAACCACCATCAGAGCCTGTGTGTCCAGCTCGCCATAAAGGCTGAAACGGATCAGCTCTACGCCGTAGGTAAAAGGATTCAGCTGACAGATGGAGTGCAGCACAATACCGGCCTCCTGCATCTTCCAGAGGGGGTAGAGAGCCGATGAGAGAAAGAACATCGGGAAGATGACAAAATTCATTACGCCGGCAAAGTTCTCCAGCTGGCGGATAAAGGTGGAGATAAAGAGTCCGATCGCTCCCAGCATAACCGAGACCAGCAGCGCCGCAGGCATAACCGCCATATAGCCGATTAACGGCGGATCAACATCCACCAGAAGGGCGATAAAGAGAAACACCATCACCTGGGGCAAAGAGACTAATGCATTAGCCACCAGTTTGCTGATCAGCAGAAAGCTTCTCGGTGGCGGGCTGGTCAGCAGCACCTTCATGCTGCCCATCTCCCGGTCATACACCATAGACAGCGCGCTCTGCATCGCATTAAACAGCAGAATCATCGCCACCAGTCCCGGTGCGATATAAACCTGATAGGTGATGTAGGTGTCATAGGGCGGCATGATAGACACCCCCAGCACCGCTCTGAAACCTGCGGCAAAGACCACCAGCCAGAGCAGAGGGCGGATCAGCGCACTGAGAAATCGGGTGCGCTGCTGAATAAAACGCAGCAGTTCCCGCTGACTGATCCCGATAAAGGTGCGCCAATAGTGCCTGATGCTGCCCTGATGTTTTCTGATGGTGATCGGAGCCTTCATAGCGCAGCCTCCCGTTCAGGTGATGGGGATTTATGGGGTGGCTTTTGGCCGTTCAGCAAACTGGCCAGTGTCTCACCGGGATTTTGCTGAAGCAGTTGCTGGTGAATACCGGCGCAGATCACTTCGCCCTGACGCAGAATGGTAACGGGGTCATCGGTGGCGATCTCTTCCAGCAGGTGGGTTGCCCAAAGTACCGTTAAACCTTCTTCGCAGCGCTGATGCAGGTATTCGGTGAGTTGGCGGCGGGTCTGAATATCAAGACCTGCGGTGGCTTCATCCAGCATCAGAAAGGCGGGGTTGTGCAGTAGCGCCCGGGCGATTTCGACCCGACGCTTATGGCCGCCATTCAGCTGGCGAACCGGTGTTTTCAGCCGATCCAGCAGTTCAAGCCGGGTTAGTTCTTCTGTAATACGTTGCTTCGCCTGACGACGGCTCATGCCCTGCAGGGAGGCATGGTAGTGCAGGTTCTGGCTCACGGTCAGATCCGGATCCAGCGTGCTTTGCTGGAAAACGATCCCCAGATTGCAGAGGTAGTCCGGTGTCGCTTTATCAAGGGGCTCGCCGTTAAACACCAGCTCCCCCTCCTGGCAGCGAATCAGGCCCGCTAACAGGTTGAACAGGGTGGATTTTCCGGCACCGTTCGCCCCCAGAAGCGCATTAAAGCGCCCCTGATAGAGCTTAAGGCCGATCTGTTCGAGCGCCTGCCGCTGACCATAGTGATGATTCAGTCCCTGAACCGAAAGCAAAGCCGTTTCCTGATCCAGGCGGGTGAGGTTTTCCGGACGGGGTTCTGTCATGTTCAGCGGCTTCATGGGCGGCTCCTTAGCGTTCAGCCTGCAGCTGGTTCATCGCTTCGGTTGGCAGAATCGCAACGCCCCACGGGTAGCGACCCACCTTGATGCTTTTAACCACTTTCAGTTTTTCAACGTCGATAACCGAGACGTCACCGCTGATACCGTTAGTGCTCAGCAGCAGTTTCTGATCCGGGCTGAACTCCATGTGCCATACGCGACGACCCACCAGCAGGTAATCGATCACTTCATAGGTTTTGGCATCGACAACCGCCACATGGTTTGCAGGGCCCAGAGCAACAAAGGCGTAACGGCCATCGGCACTCAGTTTGACACCCACTGGCTGGATGCGATCCGGGTGAATGCCGGGGATCTCAAAGCGCATCTTGTGCAGAATTTCGCGGTTTTCCGTGTTGATCACCACCACGGAACCGCCGATTTCAGAGGACGCCCACAGCAGACTGCCATCTTTGTTGAACTCCACATGGCGCGGGCGTTGCTCGACTAAGGTGTTGTCGTACAGCTCTTGGGTTTCGGTGTTAATCCAGTGCAGCATACTGGTGGTTTCCGAGGTGTTTACCGCGATCTTACCATCCGGGCTAATCGCCATGCCTTCCGGTTCTACCCCCACATCGATCTGAGCAACAACATCACGTTTCTCGGTATCGACAATGGTGACCAGCGCATCATCTTCGTTGGCGATATAGAGGTGTCGGTTATTAGGGGAGAGGGCAAACTGCTCCGGGTCATCACCGGAGGGCAGGTTAGCGATAATCTGGCCGGTACGGGTATCCAGAATCTGCACGGTGTCATCGTCACTGGCGCAGATATAAAGCTTGCTGTAGTCCTTGCTGAAGATGATGCCCCGTGGGCGCTGGCCCACGTCGATGGTGTTAACCACTTCCAGTGTGTCCAGATTGATCACCGACAGGGAGTTGTCTTTCTCGTTACTGATATAGGCCATATCCGCAGCAGCAGGGGTAGCCAATGCCAGTGAACCCAGCATCAGTGCGGAAAGTCCCGCTTTGGCTGGGAAGGTTCTTAGCTTTTTAAACATTTTCATAAGAGTTACCTGTGTCCGTAGCGTGTTATTTTTTTCATCGTTTCAGCCGGCTTGCGGCTGTTGTTTCGGTCAGGGTTATTATTGTTTGCCACTCTTTTGGTGGTGTTTTTTTAAGGGTTCTGAAGTTCAGAGGAGTCGGTTTTACAGACTCGCTTTCATATCACACTGGCTCTCCTGACGGTCAAAACCGAGGGTATCCAGCTCGGTTACCGGATGCAGGTAACCTGCCTGAGGTGATTGGGAAACCAGAGAGCGTGGCTGTACCAGAGGAATTGGCTGGCGCAGTTGGCCGTTCCAGTCCCGGTAGGTCAGCTTGTGACCTTTAAAGGCCGCCAGATGGAATTGGTCGCTCAGCAGAAAATGCTGAATATGAGAGGCTTCGAAAGCCTTGGGGTCTTTGCGGTTTTGGGTCACCGCTTCGGCCACGGAGCGAACGGCAGTCCATGCGGCATAGTCTTCGCTCTGCATGTTGCGCTGCTGTTGTTTGATAAAACGGGACTGCAGTTGAGCCGCACCCCATTGTTCTACCACCCGGTGCCAGGCAACCGGTGTCAGACCCTGAGTACCGGCAACCGGGCGGGGTAGCCAGGTGTTGTAAGGTACGTAATGGCCAAAGTCGCCTTCCTCATCTGCCACCAGTACCACGTCGTAATCTTCTGCCTGAGTAAACAGCGGCAGCTCTTTCTGAGCGGTGCGGCGCAGGTCGGTATCAAAACTCCAGCTTTTCTCATCAACAATCTTGCCACCATAGCGTTTGGCTGAGCGTTTAAGGGCTGCCAGATAAGCCTGATCACCCTCGGTTGGCCCTGCAATTAGGAACCATTGACTGAAACGGCGACCCGCCAGCCACTGAGCCAGCGCATCGGTCAGCATGCTGCGGCTGGGATAGGTGTGGAACGTGTTGTTGAGGCATTGGCTTGCCCTTAGCTCGTCAGCTGGGTTAGCCACATTAAACAGCAGCGCACCCCGGACTTCGGCCTGCTTATTCAGTGTTGCCATGAGCGGGGCCGGAACGTCGACCAGAACCAGTGCATCTTTCTTAATAACGGATTCAGCGGCCTTTAGCAGATCGGCTTCGTTCTCAAAGCGCTGGCTGTTCAGCGTGTATTGCTGGCCAAGAAAGCGGCCTGTGGTGTTGCTGTCGGCGAGAGCAAGCTCTGCACCCGCGATACCCAGATCATCCGGCGGCGGCAAAATATTAGAGAGAACAGGGCGTGTTTCCGGCACCAGTCGCAGGTATTGCAGGGGGATCTCGGTCACCTTTTTAGCGGCAACCGCCGGAAGGTTGGGGAGTGTGAGCAGTGCAACCCCTAAAGTGAAAACCGTCGCTAAAGGCGCTTTTATTCGACGTGTCGGATCGCTTTTTCTTCTTAACACACTGTTTTTATTGTGCTTTTCCTGCCCGAATCGAGCCGTCAATATCCTTAGCATTTTTCCCTCCAGCGTGACGCCGGTCAATGAACATGACTGCAGATTAGGTCTCTGGTGGGCATTAATGAATGAGAACAAAGAAGGAACAATCTAGTTCTCAAGTACCATATTTTCAGTTTCGGTCACTTCCTAACATGGATGCCATATTCAGGAGGAAGCACCTATGACTTACATGAAAAGTATCGTACTGACTGCAATGATCGCTCTGCTGCCGGGATTGGCACAGGCTAAAGGCGATCTGACCCGTAAGCCGACCGAGCTGCCAAAACTGGTGCTGGGGACAGAGGAAAGTGGTTATGGCATGTCGCAGACCGAGTATCAGCTTGAGACGGGTAAAGCCTATCGTCTTGAGATTGAATCATCCGGTCTGAAGGAGTACGCACTAAAAGCTCCGGAGTTTTTTGCCTCGATCTATCTGCGCAAAGTTGAAGCAGCAGATACCGAGATCAAGGCGGTTTCTCTGGTCGAACTGGAGTTCGAACAGGCTGGCGAGTTGGAGATCTACTTTGTTCCGGTTAAGCCGGGCAAGTTTAAGTTCTTCGCTGAAGGTCTGGAGCACAAAGGGATGCATGGGGTGTTTAACGTGCGCTGATACAGGTTTGGGCGGCTTGTGTGTGCACTGCCCTGCACACAGAGGTCGCCCGTTTTCTTTACCTCATCAGCTGGCGCAGCCTTTCGAACCGTTCTTACAACAATAATCCCTAAGCAAGCTTTAGAAATAGTACTGGAGAATAACAATGATGACTTGCAACAGCCTAACCTCTTTAACAACACTGCTGAGCACTTCTCAAACAGCGCGCAAGCTACTGATAAGCACCGTTCTGGGGGCGTCTGTTATGGCCTCTCAGGCATGGGCCCATGGCGATGTTACGCCACAAAAAATGGATACATCCGGCCTGCCCCAGTTGGGTGAAGAGTGGGAAGAGACCAATCCCTACAGCGGTAACGAAGAAGCGATCAAAATTGGTGAATCGGCTTACGCGCAAAACTGCGCCCGCTGTCATGGTCTGGATGGTATTTCCGGCGGTATTGCACCGGATCTGCGTAAACTTGAGCCGGGCTACGATGGCGATGAGTGGTTTGTTTACCGCGTGCGTAATGGTGCGGTACGTAACGGCGTACCTTACATGCCGAAGATGGCGGACTACCTGAGCCAGGAAACGCTGTGGTCGATCCGCTCCTGGTTAGAAACCAAGTACGATGAAAACCTGTAATTGCAGGATATTGATCATGATTCGAACTCAGAAAGAGATTTGATAATGAAGCGCCTGAACCTGTTGAGCGTTCTGTGTCTGGCACTTGTCCTGCTGGGGCAGGTGCTGCCGGCTCAGGCGCGCTCCTATGATGATGTGATGGCATCCGGTTTTATCGAGATTGCTGTCTATAAAGATTTTGCTCCTTACTCCTGGGAAGATGAATCTGGCGAGGCGAAAGGTATCGATGTAGATCTGGCCCGCCATATCGCCAAAAAAATGAAGCTGGATCTGAAACTTCGCTGGATGGTGCCGGACGAAACACTGGATGATGATCTGCGTAACCATGTCTGGAAAGGGCACTATCTGGGTGGTGGCATTGCAGATGTGATGCTCCGTGTGCCTTACGACCGGGAATTTGCCTACCAGACCGATGAGTTTGGTCAGGTGAAAAACGATCTGGTTCACATGTTCGGTCCGTACCAGAAAGAGCGCTGGCGTGTAGGTTACGACCCGGCCCAGATGGACTCACTGGAAACCTTGGCGGTGCTGCGATACTACCCGGTAGGGGTTGAAACGGACAGTTTGCCGGATATTTACCTCTTGTCCGTCTTTAACGGTCAGGTACGTAATCAGGTGCGCCATTACCTAAATCTGGCCGAGGCTCTGGAGGCGATGAAGCGCAAAGAGATCGCCGCGATGATGGGGATGCAAAGTCAGCTGCAATGGTTAGCAAAGCAGAAAGACCCGGCGATGAAAATTCCGGCGGTCTCTCTACCCGGATTACATAAGCTGGACTGGGATATCGGTATGGCGGTTCATACCAACTACCGCCAGTTCGCCTACGCTTTAGCCGATGTGGTGGAGGCGGCTGCCAAAGATGGCACGCTGGAAAAATTCAGTCAGCGTTACGGCGTTGATTATCGGTTACCGGATCTCTATCGGGCTGAGCAATAAGTCTCAGCCCCCTGAATGACAACGAAAGAAAACCCCCAGCACAACAACAATAAGTCAGCTGAGCTGACACGGGAGGTGTTATGTCGATCTGCTTTACTGTCAAAGTACGCAATCTGCTGCTTATGGCCTGTCTCTCAATATTTACCGTGCTTAATCCTGCTCATGCAACGGCAGAGCCTGCTGTTGATGAAGCCAATCCTCTGATGGATGTGATGTGGGATTACATGCGCGAGCAGTTTATTCGTGACGAACCCTGGCAATACAGCGCTGGCGTGCAGATTATTCTGCCGGAGTTTGCCGAAGATTCCACTCAGGTGCCGGTGATGGTACGTCACCAGATTCCTGATGCCCGCAAGTTGATCCTGTTCGCTGATCTGAACCCAATTCAGCATATCGCCACCTACGAGGTGGATGCCGGAAGCCTGCCGAATATCGGCCTGCAGTTCCGGGTACAGCAGGCGACGCCGGTCCATGCTCTCATTCAGGACGGTTCCGGCCTTTGGCATGTCGGCCGTAACTATGTTGATGCATCCGGTGGTGGCTGTACCGCACCGAAAACAGAAGCGGCCAGTGATGACTGGGCAAGCAATTTAGGGCAGATTCAGGGGCGTTTATTTAACCGCAGCACTCACCGTTTGAAAGTTCAGGTATCGCACCCGATGGATACCGGGCTGGTGGAGGGTGTTCCCGCTTTCTGGCTGAATGAGATTACCCTGACGGATCAGGATGCTACGGCACTGGGGCATCTGAACCTGTCGAGCCCTGTGAGTTCCAACCCGCGCCTGACCTTTAGTTTTCCGAAAGCTCAGGCTCCTGAAGGGCTGGAAGGGTATCAGTTACAGCTGAAGGATAATGATGGCAATGATTTCACATCCCCTGTGTATCCGACATCCGGCAAGGAGGTGATGTGATGAAGTCTGCGACTCAACTCAGTCTTATTCAGCGGTTTCAGTTATCTGTTCGCCTCTGGTTAGAGCGATTAAACGCGGGCGTTATGCTGATCGGTTTACTGTTTTTCTGGATGATCTCCGGTGTCAGTTTTGCAGCCGATCACAACGGATCTTATGTGATTGAACCGGTGAATATTGCATCGGACACCTGGGTGGTGCTGGGTGAAAATGAGACTTTCACCCCTGAAAATGGCGGCATGATCGCCAATATCGGCATTATTCTGACGAAGAAAGGAACCCTGGTGTTTGATACCGGGCCGTCAAAAGCTTTTGCAGAAGCCCTGAATCACTGGATTAAGCAGCAGGGCGGAGGCCCGATTCGCTATGTCCTGAACAGCCATGCGCATCCGGATCATTTTCTGGGTAATCAGGTTTTCCCCCGCAACAGAACCTATACCTCAGAACCTACTCAGCAGATGATTGCAGAGCAGGGCGCTGACCTTGCAGAGAATCTGTACCGGATGGTGGGCGCTGCGATGAAGGGCACCCGCGCGGTCGCGCCCGGTGTGGTACTCAAAGAGGGTATCAGCAAGATGACTCTGGGTGATGGGGCTGATGCTCATCAACTTGAAGTGCACCTGATGCAGGGGCATTCCCATAGTGATCTGATCCTGCTGGACCGGACAACCGGTGTGCTCTTTGCCGGAGATCTGGTGTTTTATAACCGGGCTCTGACAACCCCGCATGCGGTACTGCAGGATTGGTTAGTGGCGCTCGATCAGCTGGAGAATCTGCCGCATAAGGTTTTAGTGCCGGGACATGGGCCGGTGCATCAGAAAGAGGAAGGCATAGCCCAGACCCGTGACTACCTGAAATGGCTGGATAAAAGCTTTAAGCAGGGGGCAGAAGAGGGGCGTTCAATGGCCGAGATGCTGAGCTGGCCGCTGAATCCTGCCTTTAAGTCAGTGGTGATGCAGCGTTATGAGTTCACCCGATCCCTGAGCCATTGGTATCCCCAATATGAAGAGCAGGCATTAAATCATTAAGCTGTTTTTGATTAATTTCTTGGGCAAGCATAAAAAGGTGGTCTATAGTCATTTTATGACGGAAGTTTCTCTTACCTATTCCTGAACAAGCGATGTGCTTGTTGTTCTTGGGTTCTCACCCTCTTGTTGGCCGGCCACCCGCCGGCCTTTTTTATGCTTTTTTACTCGCGTTCTGATCCTGATTCGAAAGATGGAAAACACACCTGATTCCGGCCATTGGCCTTGGCCTGATAGAGGGCGGCGTCGGTGCGTTCCATAACGGTGTCGATGTTGTCATCAGGCTGGCAGAGCCCTACGCCTAAGCTGGCGGTGACTTGTTCCACTCCGGGAAAGTCATTGGCTTCAATGTTGGCGCGAATCGTCTCGGCTAATGTCAGAGCAGCCCTCCGGTCTGTATCCGGGCAGATAATCAGAAACTCTTCACCTCCCCAGCGTCCGACGGTGTCTGTCTCCCGGCAGGTTGACTGCAGAATTTTAGCAAACTCCTGCAGTACCATATCTCCGGTATTGTGGCCGTATGTGTCGTTAACGGCTTTGAAATGGTCGATATCCAGCATGATGACAGAGGTATAGCTTTCCGGTTTTTGGCTATCGAATGGATCAAGGGCTTCTGCCAATGATCGCCATAGCCGGTTTCGGTTTGCCAGTTGGGTGAGGGCGTCAGTCTCGGCAACTTTTCCAGAAGCCGGGTCTTTTCATGCAGCTCTTCTGTTCGGGGCTCCTGGTGGCAGATAACCCGGATATTTTCAGTTGAGCTTTAAGGCTTTGTTTGCATTTGGTAACAAATTATATCCGCATTATGCCAAGTTTAGCTGCTGGTAATACCCCTAAACTTAATACTGACCCTTTAGTCGCTTCTGTTGATAGGCTCGTGTTCGTGGCTAGTACCTTAGTGTTGATGATCTACTACCTGCGGCGGAAGCTCTACGCCTAAAGTGGGTGAAAACAGCACTTTCCACCCCGAAAGGTACGACCAAAACTGGTCGGTGGTTGTATTGTTGGTGGCTGCCTCCTGCATTGAAATGAGTGAGCCGAACAATTTAATAACAAAGGCGCTCACAGGAGACAGTTCATGATAATAAAAGCTTTGGGCAAGAAGTCGCTTCTGGCGACGGCATTGGTTTCTGCCATGATGGCGGGCACTGCATCCGCTAAGGTAACCGACACCGATATTGCTAACGACCAGATGACCACGAATGACGTGGTTACCAATGGCCTGGGCCATCGCGGCCAACGTTTCTCTCCACTGGAAAAGCTGGATACGGACACGGTTAAAGACCTGCGTCCGGTTTGGTCGTTCTCGTTTGGTGGCGAAAAACAGCGTGGTCAGGAATCTCAGCCTCTGGTTAAAGATGGCGTGATGTTTGTGACCGGTTCTTATTCCCGACTGTTTGCTATTGATGCAAAAACCGGTGATGAGCTTTGGCAGTATGACGCCCGCTTGCCAGACGGCATTATGCCGTGCTGCGACGTCATCAACCGTGGTGCTGCGTTGTATGAAGATCTGGTGGTCTTTGCCACCCTGGATGCCAAGCTGGTTGCTCTGGATCAGAAAACCGGTAAGGTTCGCTGGAAGAAAAAAGTGGCGGATTACAAAGCGGGTTACTCGATCTCTGCTGCGCCTCTGGTGGTGAATGGTAAGCTGATTACCGGCGTATCCGGTGGCGAATTTGGTGTTGTTGGTAAGGTTGAAGCCTACGATGCGAAAACCGGTAAATTGCTCTGGACCCGCCCAACCGTAGAAGGCCATATGGGCTATATCTACAAAAACGGTAAGAAAGTTGAAAACGGTATTACCGGTGGTGAGGCAGGTAAAACTTGGCCGGGCGATTTGTGGAAATCCGGTGGTGCGGCACCCTGGTTAGGCGGTACCTATGATCCTGATACTAACCTGCTGTTTTTCGGAACCGGTAACCCTGCGCCCTGGAACTCTCACCTGCGTCCGGGCGACAACCTGTACTCCTCTTCCCGTCTGGCACTTGACCCTGATACCGGAAAAATCGCCTGGCATTTCCAGACCACGCCACATGATGGCTGGGATTACGATGGTGTAAACGAGCTGATCTCTTTTGACTATCAGGCGGATGGCAAAACCGTAAAAGCGGCAGCCACCGCTGACCGTAACGGTTTCTTCTACGTTCTGAACCGTGAGAACGGTGAGTTTATCCGGGGCTTCCCGTTTGTCGACAAGATCACCTGGGCAGAAGGTCTGGATGAGAAAGGTCGTCCGATCTACAACACTAAAAACGGTCGTCCGGGAGACCCGCGCGAAAGTGCTAATGGTAAGAAAGGTGAGCCGGTTGTCGCTGCGCCATCTTTCCTGGGGGGTAAAAACTGGATGCCGATGGCATACAGCCAGGAAACCGAGCTCTTCTATGTACCGTCTAACGAGTGGGAGATGGATATCTGGAACGAGCCAACTTCTTATAAGAAGGGTGCCGCATATTTGGGGGCCGGTTTCACGATTAAGCCTCTGAATGATGACTACATTGGTGTGCTGCGAGCGATTGATCCTAAAACCGGTGAAGAAAAATGGCGCTATGAGAACTACGCGCCTCTTTGGGGTGGTGTACTGACCACCAAAGGCAATCTGGTATTCATGGGCAATCCGGAAGGTTATCTGATGGCGTTTGATGCCAAAACCGGTGAGGTGAAGTACAAGTTCAACACAGGTTCCGGCATCGTTGGTTCGCCAATCACCTGGGAACAGGATGGCGAACAGTACGTCTCTGTTGTATCCGGTTGGGGTGGTGCTGTTCCTCTGTGGGGCGGCGAAGTGGCTAAGCGGGTCAAACACCTGAATCAGGGTGGTTCCGTTTGGACCTTCAAATTGCCTAAAGAAAACGAAAAGAGTGGTGGCCTGTTCGGTTTTCTGAACTAAGCTCTGCTCACTTGCTACAGGCAGGTGTTCGCCCTTAGCACCGTTTCTCCGGTTCTAAGCATCTGCCTTGTACAAAAAAGACCGGCTGCACGTTTGTGCAGCCGGTCTTTTAGTTTTGGGCGTCTTAGTTTTGGATGTTTACCGGGAGCGGAATCAGTTGATCTTGCGCGGATCTGTTTCCTGAACGATCGCTTTATCCAGTTGTGCGGAATGAAACGAAGCCAGGGCGGGGTAATCGTTCAGATCGAACAGCTCACGGAACTGAATCCAGTCCAGCAGGGTAAACAGGCAGATGGCCGGATAGCGCCATTCGCTGAAATCACCATCTTTAGTGGCTTGTTCCAGTACCGGCATGGTGCGGGCGATGCGCTCTTTCTGCAGATTGAGAATCAGGCGGTCATCGGAGGTATCAATACCGGAGCGCTTGCTCATTAGCAGAATAATGAAAGACTCCTGCAGGCTGTCGATCAGAGACATCAGATTTTCATCTTCCCAACTAAGGCTTTCTTTCTTCAGCTTCTGATTCAGATAACGATGAATGATGCGCGAGTCATAAACTGAGTGCTCTTCATCCACCAGCATGGGGACTTTCATCGCCGGGGTGTAGGTTTCCAGCTCGGCGCGGCCTGCTTCACTGTAAATATCCAGTGGTAAAAACTCGTAGTGATGGCCTTCCAGCCAGAGGCGTAAACGGCGTACATAGGGAGAGGGATGGGAACCTACCAGTTTCATCGGGATAAACTCCTGAACGTCGGGCGCTGAAGTGAGTGCTGCACCCGGAGGTGTTATTTAAAAGCCTTTTAAATCATATGGTTAAAGGCAATTCGTCAGCCGTTAACGGGCTTTTTTTGTGCTTGCCAAAAAGCACTGTAGTCCCGTTTGCTTGTGGTGGCAAATAGTCGTGGAACGAAAAAATTAGTACCAAAGTACTATTTTTTAGCCTCTAAAGTGCCATGTCTGGGTTTGCGGTGATCAACCATGATGTAGTCACACAGGGAAAGAAAGACCGCAGCCGGTTCAATCTGACGTGGTTTTCCCGAATTGAGTTAATTCATAAGCGATATGCCCTAAAGGGGATTCTCCTTGCCGGAAGCCCCCTTTAAAGACAACAACAAACAGAGGCGATTAAGATGATCTACGCACAACCTGGAACAGAAGGCGCAGTTGTAAACTTTAAAGAGCGTTACGGTAACTTTATTGGTGGACAGTGGGTTGAGCCCGTTAAAGGTCAGTATTTCACGAACACTTCTCCGGTAAACGGTGAAGCGATCTGCGAGATTCCACGTTCTACTGCTGAGGATATCGATCTGGCTCTGGATGCGGCTCACGCTGCTAAAGATGCCTGGGGTAAAACCTCAGTGACTGAGCGTTCTAACCTGCTGCTGAAAATTGCTGACCGCATTGAAGCAAATCTGGAAAAAATTGCGGTTGCTGAAACTTACGACAACGGTAAAGCCGTTCGCGAAACGCTGGCTGCTGACGTGCCGCTGGCGGTTGATCACTTCCGTTATTTTGCGGGTTGTATCCGTGCGCAGGAAGGTTCTATCGGTGAAGTCGACAACAACACTGTGGCTTACCACTTCCACGAGCCTCTGGGTGTTGTGGGTCAGATCATTCCATGGAACTTCCCACTGCTGATGGCGGCCTGGAAAATCGCTCCTGCACTGGCTGCCGGTAACTGTATCGTTCTTAAGCCTGCTGAGCAGACGCCTGCGTCTATTCTGGTTCTGCTGGAAACGATCGAAGACCTGCTACCTGCCGGTGTTCTGAATATTGTCAATGGTTTCGGTGCCGAAGCCGGTCAGGCTCTGGCGACCTCTACCCGTATCGCTAAGATCGCCTTTACCGGTTCTACTCCGGTGGGTGCCCACATTCTGAAATGTGCTGCAGACAACATTATTCCATCCACTGTTGAGCTGGGCGGTAAGTCCCCGAACATCTACTTCAAAGATGTTCTGGATCAGGAAGATGAGTTTGTCAGCAAGTGTGTTGAAGGTACGGTTCTGGCGTTCTTCAACCAGGGTGAAGTATGTACCTGTCCTTCCCGTCTGCTGGTTCAGGAAGATATCTACGAAGAGTTTATTGGTAAGGTTATCGAGCGTATTGGTCAGATCAAACGTGGTAACCCGCTGGATACGGATGTGATGGTGGGTGCACAGGCTTCTCAGGAACAGTTTGAGAAGATTCTGAGCTATCTGGAAATCGGCCGTAATGAAGGTGCTGAAGTTCTGGTAGGTGGTGATAAAGAAGCCCTGAGTGATGAGATGGGTGGCTACTACATCCAGCCGACTCTGCTGAAAGGCACCAACGACATGCGCGTATTCCAGGAAGAGATCTTCGGTCCTGTGGTATCCGTAACGACCTTTAAAGATGAAGTGGAAGCTCTGGCGATTGCTAACGACTCTGAGTTCGGTCTGGGTGCCGGTGTCTGGACCCGTGACATGAACCTGTCTTACCGTATGGGTCGTGGTATTGAAGCGGGCCGTGTATGGACTAACTGCTACCACCAGTACCCTGCACATGCAGCGTTCGGTGGTTACAAGAAGTCTGGTGTCGGTCGTGAAAACCACAAGATGATGCTTGATCATTATCAGCAGACTAAAAACCTGCTGGTAAGCTATGACATCAATCCTCTGGGCTTCTTCTAAGCACTTTGGGCGATGCCTCTGCCAGAGGCGGTCACCGTTAAACGGGATGATCCCTGTTAAACACACGTGATGCCTTTGGCAAACCTGCTACGTTACGCTTCACGGCGTATTTGATCTTCCAGAAGAGAAGCGGGATTCTTTCGTTGTTGGCTCTGTTTTCGAAAGCATTCCCGGAGGTGTTCTTCTGTTCCTCCGAACCCTTCCGAAGCTTTGTCGTCCTCTTCCGGGATCCTTTGCCCCGCTACTGTCGGGGCTTTTTTGTGCCTGTCTGCTCTATCGAGTGGTGCACATTTTTATTCGGGCAAAACTGTCCCAATAGTATCTTTATATGTCCTTACGGCCACTTATTGTTGAATCGACGGAGCTGCCCATCGAAGTCATTGTTGAGCGAATTGGCTTTAGTTCGGTGCTGACATTCCGCAACAAGTTCAAAGAGCGCTTTTCTTTGACACCGAATCACTGGCGCAAAACGTTCCAATATGAAGGTTGATTGTCGCTTTTTGCTCTATATATGTCCTATGCGACACTGTTTTGAGGGGGCAAAAGCGGACAAACTGTGCATCATCAAGTTAAATCAAATGAGAGGATGCAGAACATGAGCAAAACAGCCCTGATCGTAATCGATGTACAAAACGAATATTTCCCGCACGGTAACTACCCTCAACACGGTGTAGACGAAGCGCTACAATCCGTTAAGCAGGCGATTAACTATGCACAAGCCAACGATTGGTCCGTGGTTTTAGTTCAGCACTTTATGCCTGAAGGCGCGCCACTTTTCCAGGCAGGCACTGATAATGTTGCGATTCATGCGGATGTACTGGCCGCTGCAGCGGATGCGCCAGTAGTTCAGAAATACCACGCGGACAGCTTCTTAGAGACGAATTTAGATACTGTATTGAAAGAGCAGGGTGTTGAGAATATTGTGATCTGCGGCATCATGACGCAGAATTGTGTAGCATACACCGCGATTTCTCCAGATGCGGCGCAATACGATGTGAAAGTATTGCCAGCGGCTTGTTGCGCACCTGACCCTGTCGTACATGGCGCAGCGCTGGAAGCGATTCGTGATCGGGGTGTTGTGTTCACAGAGCTGTAAGCATTTACAGCAGGGTAAGCTTTGACCACATCAGGCAACGTAGGGTGAACGCCTTACGTAGCCTAACCAAAGCGCTTGCGAAAAGCTTGCGGCGATAGACCCACAATTTTGATAAACGCTTTTCGACACGCACTCACATCTTCATACCCCACCTGCTCGGCAATGGCTTCGAAAGACTGACGACTGGACTCTAATAACTCGCAGGCTTTTTGAATACGCACTCGTTGAATGTACAGCTGCGGTGATAAGCCAGTCGCTTTAGTGAAGCGTCGCTGCAACGTGCGAACCGTGGTATTCATCCTCTGAGCCAATTCGGTAATTTTCAGGGGTTGATCACTATTGTCTTGAATAAAATGCTGTAACTGGATGATTTCGGCATCGCCATGGGCAAGGTTTGGTACAAACTGTTGATAGTAACGTTGCTCTCGTTGTCCAGTATCGACCACTAGCATCTTGCCTAATTGGCGCATCAGCTTAGGCGAAGCTTGCTGAGCAATGATTTCTAACCCCAAATCGACCCATGACATCATGCCCCCGGCAGTGATGATATCTCCCTCATTGACTAGAATGGCCTCACTTTGCAAGGCAATGTCGGGAAAATGATCGTGAAACGTATCGATCAGAGCCCAGTGAGTCGTCACTTTTTTGTGTTGTAGTAGTCCGGTGTGGGCCAACAGAAATATACCCGCGCACACAGACGTTAGTATTGCCCCGTGTTGATGTTGGTGCGTCAGCCACTTGGATAGAGCGGGGTCTGATACCATATCAAAACCCCGTTTTAGGCTTGGTGGTAAGATCACCACATTAAACAAGGGAAGGTGTTCATTTGTTTCAAGTGCATCAGGCCATTCTAAAATCTGGCAAGCAAACGTTGTGGCTTCCGAGTCTGACTCGCGGCTGAGGTTAGAAGCTAGCGCAAACATCTCCTCCAACCCATGAACCGTGGATCTTAAGCAGTCTGGATACGCGACAATGGCAATCGACACCTCAGCCATAGAGACCTCTGTTTAAACAAACAAATATCGTCTCATAGAATGTACGCTTAGGCGATGTCGGCAAGCCATTGAGTGACACTGCGTGGCTGCAGACCGATTTTTGCCTGAGCGCTGTTTTCATAATGAATGGCCGAGTCGGAGGTTTGTGCTTTGGCTTCGTAACCTGAAACCACTTCGTCAGCGGCAGTACGGCCAAATAGTGTGGCCAAACGATCGCCAAATTCAGCTGGTGACAGAGCATCAAAGCGCACGGTTTTGCCGAAATGTTCACTGAATTCGGCAGCGAGCTCTTCCCCTGTAATCGCGGGTAACATGCCGACTTCCACCACACCGATCACTGTGCTGTCTTGTAGCAAATGCGCTGCTACGTCGGCGATGTCCAAATGCGAACACCAGGACACAGGGTAGTTCTCTCTTAGTGGGTAAGGCAGCACACCCTCTTTGCTGACCGGTTCCATTACAATCGGCAACAACAAGTTTTCAAGGTAAAGCTGTGGTGCAATCACCGCGGTGGGTACGCCTGTGGCGGTGACTTTCTCAATTAGGGTTGGCAAGGCACTGGTATCACCCTCAATACCAAGTTTCCAACCACTGGTAGAGATCACGACACGCTCTGGCTGTGCTTTAGCAATAGCCTCGGCAATATTATTGGCATACGTTTGTCGGTCGCTTTCAGAACCTAACGGTAGGTGCACAAAAATGCCGTCTGCGCCGGAGTAGGCCGCAACAAGAGACTCTACTGAGGCTAAGTCGACTTCGACTCCCTGGCCTGCCTTGATGCTATCAAGGTGACGTACTGCCGCCAAAGCCTCCTCTCCAGATTGTATTAACTGATCAAAAAGTGGTTTTCCTTGAGCGCCAGTTGCACCGTGAATGATGTATTTCATACTAGTATCCTAATGGTCTGTTTATTGATGTATTAATAGTTCCATATCAGAACTAGTTACGTAAAATGCACTAATAGAAGTTTTTTTAAGGAAGGCAGTATGAAACAAAGTCGACAAGAGCCCTGCTGCGGCGTGGCGCGTTTTCTCACTTTATTAGATGGTCCCTGGTCTACCCTGATCGTACGGGAATTACTGGCGGGCCCAATGCGTTTTACTGAGTTACGTCTTGCTTTGGATGGCATTAGTGCACATACACTGACAAACCGATTGAAACTATTTGAAGCCAACGGCATTGTCACGCGCACTGCGTTTGCTGAGACGCCTCCAAGGGTTGTATATGAACTGACGCCTTTGGGCGAGGGATTGAAAGATGTTTTAGAGGCGATGCGTTTGTGGGGGGAATCGGTGCCTGACTTTATCCATTGCCCCAGTACTTAGGGGCATTATTGACTGGATATGCTGTAGATTAGGATGTTTGTTTGAATTTCTTCGTTATATATCCTCCCTATCCATCAGATAGGAACTAACAATTCCACCCATATAAGCTCGATATCTACATCGAAGATATAAGGTTGGGAGTTTTTTTGTATCAGGAGTTTTTTTATCTCTTTCTTATCCATGTCCTGCTGAACGACAGCCTAGTGTTTGTAATGGCTGATCTGCTGTTGGAGTTGCTCGGCCATCTGATTCAGATGTTCATTCACCGTTCGGGAGGCTGATGCCCGCTCGGTAACGGTCTGTGCCCGTTGCAATATATCCTGCACACCCTGATCGACACTGGTGACTGCTTCCTGTTGTTCCCGGCTGATCTCGGCAATGGACTGATTCACCTGGGCGAGCTGGTGTAACTCCTGGGTAATCACCTGTATGGAGCTTTCAGCGGTTTTTGACAGCGCAACACCGGCATTCACCTGATCCCGATTCAGTTCAAGAGAGCGGATCGCGTCTTGCGAGTGGCGCTGCAGCGTAACGACCATCTGCTGAATCTCTTCTGTTGATTGGCTGGTTCGTTGGGCAAGGCTACGTACTTCATCGGCAACTACAGCAAAGCCCCGGCCTTGCTCTCCGGCCCGGGCGGCTTCAATCGCTGCATTAAGGGCCAGCAAGTTTGTTTGCCCGGCAATGTCCTGAATCACTTCCAGAACCGATTGAATTGAAGTGCTGTGGCGGACCAGGCTTTCTACGTTCTGCTCAACACTGTTGAAATGCTCGGCCAGTTCTCCGATGGTTTTAGCGGTTTGCTGAACATCCTGTTGTCCGGAAACGGCCCGTTTTGTCAGTTGGTCAACCTGTTCCAGTCCCTGATCCGTCGTCTGCAAGATAGAGTCTGCACTGGCCCCCAGCTCTGTTGCCGTTGAGGCGAGGGTTTGGCTGAGCCGTTTCTGTTCATCGCTTTGCAGATAGGTTGTCTGGCTGGTCTGCAGCCCTTCGCGGGCGGTGCATTTCAGGTCGTCAGCCAGAATACCGACATCGCTCACGGTGGTTTTGAACTTTGTCAGCAATAGCTGGATTGCCTCAGCCATACTTCGGATCTCGTCCCGGCCTTTCAGTGTCAGAGGTCGGGTCAGATCGCTTTCCTTTTCGATGGTGGTCAGTTCGTGTTGCAGCTGATTGAGCGGGCGGGTGATCGACCGGATGACGGCCACAGCGATCAGAACGGACAGTGGCAGAGTAAGCACAATTATCAGAAGGGTTGTGCGGAAAATTCCGTCGATACTTTGACTGCTTTGGGTGCTGAAGGCTGCAACCCGGGCGCTGGCATCCAGGGTTTGTTCAACGGCATGCTGCACTTGTCGGTTACTGGCTTTAAGCTGCTGCTGAAACAGGGATGTGAGTGCCATCATCTGCTGGTTCATGGATTCGACAATCAGGTGCGCTTCGCTGATCTCGGAGGCGGCCAGATTACTCTTGCCCTGCTGATAATACTGGTTGGCGCTTTCCATAAACTTACGGTATCCCGCAAGATTGTTTAACAGAGGGCCAATCATCTCCCGGAGGTCAGGCTCCATCGCCAGATTGGCCAGCTGATTCTCAAGTTTGTCAGCGGATTCGGTCGCTTTATTCAGTGAGTTGTAATACTGAGTGATACTGCCGTCGAAGTACCAGAACAGCATATCGGAATAGTTTTTCTGGATAGCCTGAGCCTGTTGAAGTTGCTGCTGTGTGAGGGTCTGCTGGTCGATCAGCTGCGCTTCCTGTTCTATCCAGCGGTTCTGATCGGTGACTTGCTCCTGTTGGCTTTTGCTGAAGTTGGCAATCTCGTCCAGCTGAAACAGAATCAGCAATAACACTGAGAGTTTGACCAGAACGAGAAAACCGGCCAGAGACATAATACGTGTGGTGACTTTGATTGAACGCAGAAACACAGTCATAGGACTACCTTTTTTGGCTTTTATTTTTATCAGCCAGCCAATGTAGACCTGAGTTATAAAAAGCAAAAGATAATGGGCAAAAAGGCTATTTTGTTCTTTTTGTTCATGGTTTTCAGGGCGAATTTTTACGATAGATCTTCTCTATCTTTGGGATCGAAACTGACAATTTCATTAATCATGGCCCGATGCCTATAGTGAACGCATACAGAAGGGGGGCGACTTTCTCATCTGAAAAGCGCTTAACCTTTCGGTGATCTTAGCCTTGTTTTTTGCCGGTTGATCCGGTCTGGGGTAAATACTATGTCCGCACTTATTAAGAAAATTCAGAATCAGAAAGCCAGCCCGCAGCAGAACGCGCTGGCGAACAAACAGAAGTTTGAGTGTAACTATAGGGATAACTATTACGGGGATAAAGCCTGTGTGCCTTGCGCCAAATAATGCTTGGATAATGGCTAAAAGATGCCTCCTGCTGAAGCAGGGGGCATTTTTTTGCCTGCTTTGCGCTGGTTAGGCGGCAAGGTATGATGCTTTCTTTTTTTAATGACAAAGGGGTAAGGCCTGATGCCTTTGGATGCGGCACCGGATCATATTAAGTTGGCTGTGGATCTGATTGAACTGCTGGAAAGCAACCAGATCGATAATCGCGTTGCAGAACAGGCTTTAGAGGTGGTTCTGAACGATGTGCGGGCAAAAATTGCGTCAGAAAAGCATGCCAATTCTGACGAAATCTGACTAAAGCAGGTGGGGTGAGCTGGATAGGTATTAACCTTGCTTGTTGATGAGTAAACTTGTCTTTTCGATACTGAATAGAAAGATCTTCTTTTTCAATCAGCAAGGTTTGTTTATGTCTGCTAAATCCCAAGGTGACAGGCTGTTGGCTTTTTTGCTTGGCGATAAGTCGTTACCCTATCAATACACCCATCATGCCGTTCTTCTTGTGGGTGGGCTGGGTTACTTGGCCTGTAGTATTTTTAACTATATTTTTCAGACGTCTGACATCATTCTTGCCTATGTTCAGATGGTGCTTTTCCTGATCATTATAGGGATCTGGTATCGCTCCCGTTTTCATAATCAGTATCGGCGTATGGCGCTGGTGTTTATCTTTTTGCTGACCCTTGTGGCGTTGCCGGTTAACTGGGTTTACAACGCGGGGCTGGATGGCCCAACCTATTTTCTCAATCTGTGTACGTTAGCGTATATAAGAGTGGCTTTTCGGGATTTAGGTATTTTCCGGAAGCTGGGTATCAGTCTGATTATTGTTATTCCTCTGTTGATGATGTGGCTTGATCTTAACGAGCCGGGCTTGATTTATCGTTATCCCAGTGAAATGGCCCGGGCATTGGATTTGAGTTTCAGTTTTGTGGTGACGTCGATTCTGCTGCTGGTGATGATGGGGACCTATTCGCGCCGATACCGGTTAGAGCGTGACCGGGCCGAACATCTGGCTGATCAACTGAGAATTCTGTCGGAACAGGATCCGTTAACGGGTTTACACAATCGCAGAGCGATGGACCGTTATCTGGATACATTGAAAGAGCGGGGCGCTGTGTTTTCTCTGGCGATTCTCGATCTGGATCATTTTAAGAAACTTAATGACCGGTTTGGGCACAGTTATGGGGATGAGGTGTTGTGCTTCTATTCCAAAGCGTTGAACCAGGTTGCCCTGAATGGCAAAGGTCTGGCGGTTCGTTTAGGGGGCGAAGAGTTTGTTCTGCTTCTGCCCGTAACAGAAACAGAAGCTGTTGAACAGATACAGGCTTTGTCGGAAAAACTGCAGGTCAGCTCATTAGAGCATGGTGTGGTTACCTTCAGTGCCGGTATTGTGCAGTATCATGATGATGAGTCCCGAGATCATCTGATGAAGCGGGCAGACGACTTGCTGTATGCCGCTAAGAATGCCGGACGAAACCGTATTTTTTCTTCGGCCCGGCAGTCTGCCGAATTGCAGGAAGAGGTTGTTTAACCTTTTTGTCCGGTCGCAAGGTCAGCGCCTTACCACCTTCACCCAATAGGGAAATGCCTGTGTATTTGTTACTCTCTTTGTTATTGACTCATATGCAAAGAGGTTAGGACTTGGTCTCTCGTTTACCGAAGTGGGTAGAAGCCGGTGCGTTTCTGTTGGCGCTTATAGCCGGTAGCGTTAATGCCGTTGGTTTATTAGGTTTTAAACATCAGGCCGTTTCCCATGTCTCGGGTACGGTCACCCTTTTGGGCACGCAGTGGGTTGATTCGCCACTGGATTCGTTGCACCTGCTGGGAATTATTATCAGCTTTCTTGTTGGCGCTGCTATTTCCGGTGTGTTGCTGAACAGCAACTCTCTGAAACTTGGCAGGCACTACGACTCCCTTCTTCTGATTGAAGCACTTCTGCTTGTTGCGACACTCTGGTCGCTTAATGAAGGGCTGCTTTATGGTCACTATCTGGCCTCTGCCGCTTGTGGGGTTCAGAATGCCTTGGCGACGACGTACAGTGGCGCAGTGGTACGAACCACCCACATGACCGGAATCGTAACGGATCTTGGTATTATGCTGGGGCAAAGTCTGAATGGGCGGGGCTTTGATCGGCGAAAAGCACTGTTATTTCTGCTGTTGATTCTGGGCTTTATTTTGGGGGGAACTGCTGGGGGGATGCTCTTTGAACACTATCAGTTCTTTGCGCTGATCCTGCCGATAGGTTGCTGCCTGTTACTGGCGTTGGTGTATCGTTTATATCGACTGAAGCGCTTGCGAAGCGTAAAACGCCAGAAGCAGAATTGAAGGCTTCCGGCATTTTTTGGGGGATGGTCAGGCTTTATTCGCAACAACGTAGGCCAGAACTTCAACCACCTGCTTCGGTGTTTCCGCCCAACCCATCGCCGCGGCATCCACCTCTTTCAGAGGGTGAATAATGTTCTCATCGTGCAAAGTAATGTACGGCTTGCCCAGTGCCGCGAGGTAACCCGCATCAAAAGCCGCATTCCACTGCTTATACTTATCACCGAAACGAACCACGGCGATATCGCATTTCTCGATCAGGTTTTTGGTGCGGATCGCATTCACTTTGGCTGACTGGTGGTCCCGCCAGAAGCTGTCATTCTGTTCACCCAGTACATCACCAGCGGCATCGCTGGCTTCATGATTGGTACAGGCCGATGTGAAGGTAATTGGCAGGCCTCGCTTACGGGCACCGGCTTCAATCTGGTCGCGCCAGTCGGTATGTATCTCACCTGAAAGGTAAACATTCCAGTTCATGGTTGTTTCTTCTCCTTATCGTTTTCTTGTGTTCGTTGTGCCAATCGCTGTGGGCAGGCGGGGCGAGGTTTATTTGCCCCGAAAAGGTGTGTAAAAGGATTTGATCTTTTTCAGATCGTTTTCGTAATCACCGGACGTTTGAAACAGAGGACCGACACCCCCTTGCTTATTGGGGTAGTCGACAAACCCCAGTACCAGAGGTACTCCGGCGCCATGAGCGATATGATAAAAGCCGCTTTTCCACTCACTGACATTTTTTCGGGTGCCTTCCGGAGCGATTACGACCAGTAGTTTATCTTCTTCGCTAAACCGCTGAATCATGGCGTCCACCAGATTGGTGGAACGGTCGCGCTCCACGGGAATACCTCCCAGCCAGCGCATGATACCGCCAAAAGGAAACCTGAAAATTGAGGTTTTTCCCATCCAATAAATAGGAAGTTTCAGTTTGAAGGCCAGCATCAGAGCGTAAGGCAGGTCCCAGTTAGTGGTATGGGGGGCTGCGACAAACATCGCTCTGTCCGGAATGCTTCTGGCATCGCCCACCGCTTTCCAACCCGCCAGCTTCAGTATGAGTACTGACAGCCAGTAGAAGATATGACGGATAACAGGGGTGGTGAATATCGTTTTGTGCATAGGGCTATGTGAATCCGGTTAAAGGTATTACCTGCTGAGTATAGACGGGCGCTATTATAGCCACTTACCCTTCTGTTTTAACTAACCTGTTGTTTTAAGAGTGAATGGCGGGTGTTCCGAACCAATAAAAAGCACCATCGTGAATGGATGGGTGAATACGACTAAAGTTCAGTTTTTGGTTGATTTTTACCTTCTCAAGCAGGATGGTAAGTCAGTGACTTTAGTCGGAAACTGAGGATGGGTCGTCACTCTCGGTATTGATGGCATGGGACTAAATGACCTGAGGGGGTTTCAGGGTTTAGTCCCATATCATTAGTAAGGAAAACACCATGGAACAGATCGTCATTATAGGGGGCGGTGCCGGTGGGCTTGAACTGGCCACTCAATTAGGACGCCGTTTTGGCCGGAAGGGCAAAGCGAGCATTACCTTAGTTGATAAGAACCGGACCCATATCTGGAAGCCTCTGTTGCACGAAGTTGCTACCGGTTCACTGGATACGAGTACCGACGGAGTGGTTTATCACGCCCATGCTGCTAAGCATGGCTATACCTTTCAGCTGGGTGAATTCTGCGATCTGGATACCGAGCAGAAAACTATCACTCTGGCGCCTTCATTTGACAGTGAAGGCGATCAGGTTCTGCCTGAACGCCAGCTCTCTTACGATAAACTGGTTCTGGCGATCGGTAGTGTCAGCAATGATTTTGGTACTCCCGGTGTGGCCGAGCATTGTTACTTTCTGGACTCCCACGCGCAGGCCGAGCGTTTCCACCACGGTTTGATCAATAACTTCTTACGTATCAATCAGAAGGCGACATCTGACAATCTGGAAATTGCTATTGTCGGTGGTGGTGCGACCGGGGTTGAGCTGTCAGCAGAGCTGTATCATGTGGCTGACCTGCTGAAATCCTATGGCTTGCCACAGATGACGGCGCAGCAGCTGAAAATCAGTCTGATTGAAGCGGGGCCGCGTATTCTGCCCGCCCTGCCGGAGCGTATCTCCTTGTCGGCACGCAAAGAGCTGGTTCGTCTGGGAGTTAATGTTCGTGAGTCGGTTCGTGTTGCCTCCGCTACAGAGGACGGATTCCTTACCGCTGAGGATGAAGAGATCAGGGCTGATATGATGATCTGGGCGGCAGGGGTTAAAGCGCCGGATTTTGTCAGCCGTTTGGGCGTCTTTGAGACCAGCCGCAATAATCAGGTGCTGGTACAACCCACTCTGCAGGCGAAGGGCTTTGATGATATTTGGGTGATCGGCGACTGCTGTGCCTGTGAGCAACCGGATGGTTCCTGGGTGCCGCCTCGGGCGCAGTCTGCACACCAGATGGCAGAGTGTGTGTTGAATAACCTGATTGCGCTAACCAAAGGTGACCCTCAAAAACCGTATATCTATAAGGACCATGGTTCTCTGGTCAATCTGAGCCGTTACAGCACAGTGGGCAGCCTGATGGGCAACCTGACCGGTAATAGTATGTTTATTGAGGGACGTATTGCGCGTTTCGTTTATATCTCGCTGTACCGGATGCATCAGATCGCCATTCACGGCTGGCCAAAAGCGATGCTGGTTATTCTGGCTGAGAAGCTGGGTAAGGTTGTGCGGCCAAAGATGAAGTTGCACTAATGTTTTCAGGCATCTTCTTTAAAATGCACTAAAAGCCGGGCGTTATGTCCGGCTTTTTATATTCCCTGGGTTATTTGTAACAGCATTCGACACTATTGATGCCGATTAGAGGTTCCTGAGCTTGTTAAGCTTTGTTGCATAAAAACACTGTTTGGTCGTTAGTGCTTCTGTCACTATGATTCTGATCGAAGGCCGTTAGGGATCGTTTCAGTTTTAAGGATAAACAGGAAACCAAAATGCGAATTGCTACTGTGCTGATCATACTGACAGTGATCACTGCGCCTTTAACGAAGGCAGACGTGATACAGAGTGAATTGTTGCTGGATGCCAAAAGTGAGCAGCTTTGCCAGAGAATTACCAATTGCGCCTGGAAGCACCTGGATGCGGATAACTTGCCCAAAAATAGCCAGCAGGAGCTCAGGCAGAGTTTGGGCGGGGTTTGTCAGTCTATTAAAGGTGATCTGCCCCCGGTTAGGGAAATGCACATTGAGGTCAGAGCAGAGGCTTGTATCGACAGTATGCTGAGTCAGAGCTGTGAGCAGTTGGTCATGGGGGCTCCTCCGACGCGTGCTTGTCAGCAGTTGGCGGAGGAGCTGGCCAAGCGATAAGGGTCGTTTTCAGGATACGTTCTGATCGCTTGTTCAACACCCGGAAAACATCTGCTTACAGCTTTCATTCTGAGATCAGAGGGCTTATCAGCTTAATCAGGTCGGCTTAATCAGAAAGAGTAGCGAAGGTTAATCTGTGTCAGATCGGCCTGCTCAGTTTCTTTATAGGCATCATTATTATCAACGGAGATGTGGCGACTGGTTGCATTCAGTTCCAGTTGTTCCGACAAACTCATTGAACCACCCAGCGTCAGCACCTGAATATCACTTTCATTGCTGTAGTAATCGTCAGAATATTCGGTTTGATACTGATCAGCAGAAGCAAACAGGCTGATGTCTCCCAGGCTTGCTTCAGCTTTAAGTTTAAACCCGGAGAGATCCTCTTTTTCTTCAAAACCGTCATAAGATGGCGTGATAGCTTCTCCTCCAACAAGGCTTGCCGTTGCCGCAATCACTGGTGTGATCTGATAGCGTCCACCCATTTCCAGTAGGTTCAGCTCTTTCTCATGACGGCTGTTATAGATCATGCTGCCGTCTGAGTAGAGCTCATCCCATCGAATGGTTGACGTATGAAAGAGTGCAAACATGTTCAGCGTTGAAATGACCCGGAAATCCACTCGGGTGACCAGTTGGTCTGTCTCGTAGCCGGATTCTGGCTGCTGATAACTTTCCGACAGGTTAAGGTCCTCAGTGATGGCCGCTTCAGCCAGGTGATGGCGGAAGCGCGCGGAAAGAGTGAAAGCATCGCCAATATCAATGACAGCACCTGCCTTCACCGAGAACTGGTTGATGTCCTGGTTTTCATCGGCATAACGTTTACCCAGTAAACCGCCGAGGTAAAACTCGGTGCTTTCAAAGGGGTGGTAATGCATGCTGCCTTCCACCGCCATACCGATATAAAGCGATTTGGGGTTTTCCCAGTCGCCACCGTCAATTGGCCATTGACCTCGCCCCATCAGAGGCAGTGTTGTTGTACTTAACTCGCTATCGCCGGGGTCAACGTTAAAGTACTGGCTGGTTTGAGAAAGACTGGCCAAAGCTGAGCTTTTAAATGTGATGGCTGATGGCTTGTCTTCCTCCGCTGTGGCAGTGTCTTGTTCTGCAGCAGCCTCTTTCTCAGTAATATTTTTACCGGGAATCGGCTCTTCGTAGGTTTCTTCTTCAAAGACGACAGGTGTTTTTTCTTCTGCTTCCTCAGCGGTCAGAAAAACCGGGGCAACTGTGGGGCCTGCCGTATAGGCGATCTCCTGAGGCTTCACTGGTTGCTCGAAAGCCTCTGTTTTCAGAACAGCCTCACCGGATTTCACTTTCAGATAACTACCGGCTTCTGTGGCTTTACCGGTTTTTTCCGTAAGACTGACCGCATCCTGTTCAGACAGATAGTAGATCTCAAGGTCGGTGCCGCGAATACCAATAGTGGCCACTGGTGTTTTGAGTGCAAAGTTGCGTTTGTTCGTTTGACCCACAGCCCCAGTAATAGAGCGCAGACCACCCCGTAAAAGAGTAGCGGTTACTTTATCGGTCTCTTTTTGCTGGTAGACATAATCGTTAATTTCGACCTTACTGTCCGGACGCACCGCAAAATAACCGCCGTCAACCATATCCAGCTGCATACTGCTGGCTGTTGCCGTTTCGATGACATCACCCTGATAGATTTTGCCGCCTTTGATCGCATGGCGGTAGATACCGTCCAGCGATGTGACTTCTGTTTTGCCGTGAACAAACAAGACGGTACCCACTGCTTTCTCACGGGTTAGTCGACCATCAATAGGGATGACACTGTTGGGCCGGATACCAAAAGTACTGCCATCTTTAATTTTTAAAATGGCTTCTCCATCACTGCCTGTACGAACACTCTGGCCGGATGACAGCGTTTGTCCCTGTTTGGCAGGCAGGCTTTTTTTGTTCAGATCAATAACCTGCACATTGCCGCTGAGGCTCTGAAGCGTTGCAATGGGTTGATTGCCGTCAGCAAAAGCCTCTGCCATCCCTGACAGCAGCATGCTGGTGACCAGCATCCAGAGAAGATAAACAGATGTATATGATTGAATGTGCAGAGGTCTCATTAAACAGAGTTCCGGTTCCAAAAAGATATTGGCCAGTGCAGTGAATCTGCACACCAGATTTTGGCATAGAATCAAGCTGGCAGAATGCCTGTTGAGTCTGGGCCATATAGACGTTCAATGAATCATATAGCAATTTTACTAAAAAGTGTTTTTTATGGATGTTTAAACGTGCAGTAAATCACCGATTCGACTCGAATTGTTCACTTAATCCTTGTCTGAGAGCCTTCAGTAATGTTTTTGGCCTTTGAGTCGCGCTCTGAACCAGAGCCGCAATACCATCCTGTGTTATTCCCTCGCCTGCATCCAGAGAGACAGGGAAAACCTGTACGATATAGCCGATACGATCCTGTATCCGAAGCTTTTCATAGAGGGATGAATACAGCTTGGCAGCCAATCGCTGAGTTGTTCCGGTTTCTCTGCTTTTGAGGTTGAAGGTTTCAACACTTCGCCAGACGAGAGCGGCATGGTTTAGGCGAGTGGAGTGGCTCAGGCTGATCTCCTGAACTGACTGATGGCTGCCTCCCGGTTGTTGCGTTCCATCAGGTTTTTTTGCGGCAAGCTGCTGGATTAGGGTCCTGAAGGGCATGAGTATCGGTTGGGTCGGGTAGGTGAGTTTTTGTACCAGTATTGGGTCTTGCGCATCCCGCTCTGATTGCTGACATTTTGATAAGTCTTTGCCTGTCAGGTAATCCGTTGGGAAGTTGTCGGTTGTCTGATAATTCAGTGGCAGATCACTGAATCCGGGGTGGCTGATCAGAGTGATAGCCGGAGGGCCCAAGATGGCTTCCTGAAAAAAATGGAGAGCGTCGAATGCTTCTTCCGCCTGGACAAAGCGTGTTGACCGATAGTGATGTTGTATCGCGGTATCTGTCGCTTTTAGTAGGGCAGGTTTTAAGCTTGTCTCAGATGGACTGTTTGAATGTTTTTGGACGTTGCTGTTTGTTGTCTTAAGGCGCTCACAGCAGCTTTTTTGAATCTGTTTCTGGAGCTGACTCAGTTTGGTGGTTTCCAGAGTATTTGTATCCGCTAATGTTCCCGCTGTTTTCGGAAGATCTGTACTGATTATCAGCAGCGCCTGGTGTTGCCACTGCATCGCCAGAATCAGACGAAAATCATCCGGTACTTTTAAGGCCAGTGCCAGACAATCCAGAGATTTCCAGCTCAGCAGTAAGTCGGATATAACACTGTTATCCAGCGGCCAAGCCCACTGTAACGTTGGTTTGTGTGTTACGGAAAAAAGATGCTGCTGATGACGAAACAGAGGCGGTGGTCGTTCTGATTTTTTAAACCGTTTTTGGGTTGATAGTGATTGCTTACCTGTTCTGTTTTTTTCATGGATAGAATCGTGGCGAATGGCTTCCAGCTGATTGTAGAGCGCTTGAGCTTTTTTCTTAAAACCGAAACCGGCAGGGTGTTCGATATAAAGACTGGCGGCCTGAGACAGATAGCCGGTTTCGTAGGCCAGATGTAGCTGACGCACCAGCTCTGGACCGTTATGGCCCAGACTGACGCGGTTGCCCGCCAGTAAGCGACAGAAAGGATGATCAGGATGAACCTGAGTTTGTATCAGGTTCATCAGCTGTTGTTCCGGATGTTCGCAATAGGCCTGATATTCACCATCAATAATACCAACTTCTGCGATCACCTCCTGCGGATGAAACACTGGCGCGTAGATCAGTTGCAGTAAACGAATAAAGGCTTCTTCCAGCTGTTCCGGCAGGCATTCAAGCATATAGCAGCTCTGTTCCAGCCGGGTCGAGGCGTTAATGCGGATTCCCGCCTGCGCCATAAGGCCCTGAAGTTCTCCCGCCGCCAGCGGATCCAGCTCTCTGCCTTGCAGGGCCGGGTTTGTCCCTGGTTCCAGTTTATGGCTGCCGAGAAACAAGCAATGCTCCAGCAGATGTGCCAGTCCCGGCCAGTCAGCGGGTTCATGGCCGCTGCCGAAGGGGACGGTCACAACAACGCGACAGAAGGCATTATCAGAATGGCTCAGATGGTAGTGTTTCATAGCAGCGCCTGTTGCTGGTAGAAGCTGAGTTCCTGTTGCAGTTGGTCAAGCCGGTTGGTGTACTGCCGAAAGCCGTGACCTTCCTGTGGGTAGAGGAAAAGCTCACAGTAACCCCCTGCGCTTTGATAATCGTTTTTAAACTGCAGGCTTTGCTCGGGTGGTACAACCCGATCCTGTCCGCCCTGAAACATCAGCAGAGCCGGGTAAGTCTGTTGCTGATAGAGGTTAAAGCGGGGAGAGCGGAGCTGATAAAGCATCTGATTCGATCGGGCATCGGCAATCAGCCAGTCCGGGTAGTGGGACTCAAACTTGTGGGTGCTGGCGGCCAGTCGCTCCAGATCACTGATACCGTACAGACTGACCACGGCATCAAAATAGCCCAGTGCCGCGGCCCGCATACAGATGTAACCACCGGCGCTATGACCCCGAATAGCCACCTTATTGGCGGAGATCCCCCGGTGCTGCTGCAGGTAGTGGCTGAACAACCGGGCATCTTCCAGATCGGCCTCACCCCATTCCCCCTGCAGTAGCTCCCGGTATTCTCTGCCGTATCCTGTGCTGCCTCTGTGATCCAGCTCCAGCACATTAAATCCCTGCTGGCACCAGAACTGCACCATTAGCTGTAAGCCGGGAAAGGCGCAGCTTGTCGGCCCGCCATGGGCGATGATCAGCAGCGGATTGGATGCCGGATTCTGATCGGCAGTCCTGGGGTGATAAATGCCATAGACCGGATGTTCCGGCAGTTTCAGGCAGATTCGCTCCGGTTGCGGAGTCTGCTGAAGGCTCTGGTAGGAGGTGATGGCATGCTGCCTGTACTCCTGATGCCCCTGATTCGCCTGATGCAGCGCAGCTTCAGGGTGAAGGGATATTTTGGTCAGATGCAGGGTCTGGTTGCTGCCTGCCGTCAGGCAGATCAGGTGCGGTGACTGATCGGGCTGGGGCTGATTGGGTGCGTGCTGATAGGGGGCGTGCTGATAGAGAGCCTGATCCTGCGCGATACTGAGATAAGAGAAAAAGCTCGGTTGGCTGTTTTGCTCATCGTTTGCCGGATTCAATTCCCGGCTTTGCAGGATGTTGGTTTGGGTTATTGGCGCGCTGAGGGACTCAGGCAGGGTCAGCGCCACCAGTTGCCAAAGCCCCTGAGTGCACTGGGCGATAATCAGTTTCAGGGTATTATCCTGCTGAAAAAACTGAAAGTGCCGACCGCCAAACTGCCAGGGCGCTGAACCACAATCAGCGTTTGGTGTGTAAACAGGTTCTGTTTCAGCATCGGTATTAACAGCATCCCGTGTTTTATCTTTAAACCGATACAGCCCCCAGAAACCGTGCTGGTCACTCAGAAAGTAAAGTTGTCCGTTGGGGGCAAATCTTGGCTGTTGCAGGCTGCTGGGTGCGGAAGGCATTTCGCCATTGAGCAGGATCTGATGCCCGGGCGTGGTTGATGCACCCAGTGCTTCACTTAACGGACCGTTCAGCGCTGCCAGTTGGCTGGCGCACCAGGGCTGATGGGGATGATGCCATTGTACCCAAACCAACTGTCGACCATCTGGACTCAACGTCGGGCTGGTATAAAAGTCTGCGCCCTCCGCCAGCACCTTACGTTCACCCTGAGTCAGATGAAACGCCACCAGTCGGTTGATAACGGCGTCTGGTGCATCTTCCTCTTCAATCGCGATGACCCATGGCAGATAAGCATGGAGAACCGGTTCGCCATAGCGGAAGGAGGAATGGCTATCGGATACCCTGATAGGGAACCTGGATAAGCAGGTGCGTTGGGAGGTATCGGCAGGTAAGGCGTTAGTCGGATCAAACGGCAGGCAATAAAGTTGCTGATCTGCTTCCTCAACCCAGATCAGAAGATGTTTTGAATTTTCATCGGTTGAGGGATCGAGCCCGGAGGCAGAGCAATGCCCAAGGGTATAAGGCATACCGCCGTATTCGTGTACGCGGCTTCTCAGACTGTGGGGCTCCGGCAGCACCGCCTGAGGCTGAGTATGGCTGACCTCAACTGCAGCGTCAGGCAGCCACCATAGACGGGTGGCGGTACTGGTTTCAGGGTCGTGCAGCAGCCAGAAGTCGCCATAGTTCATGCTCAGGGGAAAACTTACCTGAGCCTGAGAAGCGACCACCTGTTCCGGTGTCAGTTGTTTCAGAGTCTGTACTGCCGGCGCTGCTGCCATTCACTGTCCTCTGTTAAAAAACAGGTAAAGGATCACCCGACGGATTCTGTTCCAGCTGCTGAACCGAAATCAGCTGTGCCGAGTTCTTACGGTTACGGTAGATCAGAGGCTCGTTGGCGGGCTGAGCTTTGTCCGCATTGGCCTGAGCATCCGTAATCAGGTGACGGTGCGGTGACTTGCTGCACACCGGATCTGCGTTGTCTGCATCGCCGGTCAGCGCAAAGGCCTGACAGCGGCAGCCGCCGAAATCCTGTTCTTTCTCATCGCAGGAGCGGCAGGGTTCTTTCATCCACTCGTAACCGCGATAGTGATTAAAGCCTTTGGAGCGATACCAGATCTCCTCGACTGAGGTGTTCGTCACATTCGGGAACTCAATCGGCAGTTCACGGGCGCTATGGCAGGGCAGAGCGGTGCCATCCGGTGTGATGGTCAGAAAGAGATTGCCCCAGCCATTCATGCAGCCCTTGGGACGCTCTTCATAGTAATCCGGCACCACAAAAATCAGCTTGGTACGGTGGGTGTCTTTGATCTGTTCCCGATAGCGGTTGGTGGTGGCTTCGGCGGCTTCCAGCTGCGCCTTGGATGGCAGCAGATGATCGCGGTTTTTCAGTGCCCAGCCGTAATACTGGGAGGTTGCCAGCTCAACATAATCCGATTCCAGTTCAACCGACAGCTCGATGATCTTGTCGATCTGGTCGATATTTTCCCGGTGGATCACGCAGTTAAACACCATGGGATAGCCCAGAGCCTTTACGGTACGGGCGACTTCCAGCTTCTCTTCAAAGGAGCGCTTGTTACCGGACAGGTAGTTGTTCATCTCAGCATTGCTGGCCTGAAAACTGACCTGAATATGATCCAGTCCCGCTTCTTTAAACGCCTGCATGCGCTCGTAGGTTAAGCCCATGCCGGAGGTGATCAGGTTGGTGTAATAACCCAGATCCCGGGCGGCTTTGATCAGCTCTTCCAGATCGTCACGCAGCAGAGGCTCACCGCCGGAGAAGCCCAGTTGAGCGGCGCCCAGCTTGCGTGCCTGCTCAAAGACGGAGATCCACTGTTCGGTGGTCAGCTCCTGTTTGCGTTGTTCAAAATCCAGGGGGTTCGAACAGTAGGGACATTGCAGCGGGCAGCGATAGGTCAGTTCTGCCAGTAGCCAGAGCGGCTGGCCGGTTTCAGGGGTTGGCGGAACCTCTGTGCGCACGGTTTCCTGTGCATCGGTTGTTGCATCCGCTGCAATCTCAGAGGCTTTCTGTGGGCTGTCAGGCAAACTCGATCCAGTGCAACTCATGGTGCGCCTCGGTAAAAAAGTCGATCACATCCTGAACCAGATCGTCACCGGCTTCGGGAAACTCCGCTTTAAGCTGGTCGATGATCTGAGCGATAGTCCGGTCGCCATCCACATGATTAAGAATGGCTCCGGCAGATTCGTTTAACCGCACCATGCCCTCCGGATAGAGGAGTACATGGCAGTGGGAGGCAGGCTCCCACTGGAAACGAAACAGCCGGTTAATGGCAGGGGTTTGCTGCATCAGGCTGTCCATAGTCATTCCTTACACGATTCTTGAGTGGTGGATGATCTCATCAGTCACCGTGTGGAACGGGCGACGATTGAGTTCATGAGCCATAGAGAGAGAATCCAGCAGGCACCAGAGAATATCCAGTTTGAACTGCAGAATGTTCAGGGCGCGTTCCTGCTGATCGCGGGTGGTGAAATGATCCAGCGTGATCTGAATACCGTGCACCACATCGCGACGGGCTTCACTCAGGCGATTGCGGAAATACTGCAGGCCTTCCTGTTCGATCCACGGATAGTTATCCGGCCAGGTGTCGAGGCGGGACTGGTGAATCTTAGGGGCGAACATTTCGGTCAGCGAGGAGCAGGCGGCTTCCTGCCAGGTGGCTTTGCGGGCGAAGTTAACGTAGGCATCCACGGCAAAACGTACACCGGGCAGTACATGGCGATGATCCAGCAGCTCTTCCCGAGGAATACCCACCGCTTCACCCAGACGCAGCCAGGCCTCAATACCGCCTTGTGAACCTTCGCGGCCATCATGGTCGATGATGCGCTGAATCCAGTGGCGGCGAACCTCCTGATCGTGGCAGTTCGCCATAATCGCAGCATCTTTAATCGGTATGCTGACCTGATAGTAGAAGCGGTTGGCTACCCAGGCACGGACCTGCTCAGGGGTACATTCGCCGTTATGCATGGCGATATGGAACGGGTGATGAATATGGTAGAGATCACCTTTGGTGCGCAGACGTTGTTCAAACGCTTCGCGGGTCCATGGCAGGGTTTCGGGGGACTGTTGCTGGCTCATAATGGCCTCCGTTTTTATTGTTGTGGGTAGCGCGTTTTATGTTTTTCCGGCCGGTTTAGCCGGAACTCAGAGCTTAATATCCATACCGTCGAAAGCGACTTCGATACCGGCTTCATCCAGCTGGACTCGTTGTGGTGAGTCCTCTACCAGAATCGGGTTGGTGTTGTTGATATGAATAAGTACCCGTTTTTTGTCCGGATAGCGGGACAGAAACTCGATCATGCCGCCTTCACCATTCGGGCCATCGCCCCATTGCGGTAAGTGGCCAATATCGCTGCCCCGTTTGTCAGCACCCATCAGTTCGATCAGTTCATCGTCCTGCCAGAGGGTACCGTCCACCATCAGGCAGTCGGCCTGATCGATTAAGGGCAGCAGATGCTCTTCGATCTCACCCAGACCCGGGGCATAAAAGACTTTGCCGCCGGTATTGGTATCGGTGATCAGTACACCGATGTTGTCGCCGGGATGCGGGTCAAAACGGTGTGGAGAATAAGGTGGCGCTTTACTGCTCAGGTGAACCACCTGCAGGCGAATGCCCGGAACCTCAGAGATGTAGAAGGGTTCTGCATACAAAGGGATGCCTTTACGCTGCAGGCCACCATTCCAGGCCTCCAGCATCGGGAAAATCGGGAAGCCACGGCTCAGATCCTGAAACACCATGTCGGTGCAGTAAACCGTGTGCGGGCAGCCTTCGCGCAGCATCAGAAGGCCGGTGCTGTGATCGATCTGGCTGTCGATCAGCATGACCGCTGAGATACCGGTATCCCGGATCTTGCGGTTTGGCTGAAGCGGGGCGAAAGATTCCAGTTGAGCACGGATATCCGGTGAGGCGTTAAACAGCAGCCAGTTTTCGCCATCAGCGCTGACGGTAATGGACGATTGGGTACGGGCGGTGGCTTTAATCGTGCCTTGACGCACGCCAGTACAGTTGGGACAGTTGCAATTCCACTGAGGGAAGCCTCCGCCTGCTGCGGAACCTAAAACCCGAATATGCATAGTGCTTCCCCTTGTATTTGCTGGTCAGGTATTTTGATCGCTGTCGAAGCGTCGGAAGGGAAAACCCAAAGCCGGGTTTTCCCCGGCAACCGGAAAGCTCCGGCAGCCATAGCGCTTAGCGGTTGCTGAAGTACATAGTGACTTCGAAACCGATGCGCAGGTCCTGATAGCTAGGTTTTTTCCACATGATGCTTACCTCTGTTTGGGTGATCCGCCTGAGCTGTTTTTAGCCGCAGGCATGGCTGAAACCCGGTTATTGTTGTGGTCTTAACAGAGCCTGAACGCTTTGTTCAGACACCAACAATGTTAGGCAGGGCATGGTGGCGGGCAATATAGTACTTCGGGACTATATCGAACCCCTTATGGTCGTAGTAAAAAGGTTTATTAAAAAATGGGTGTTTTATTGAACTCTTGTTCAGTCAATCTGAGCCCTAGGACGCATGGTGAGCAGGTGTGATAAATACTATAAAAACAGCTCTGTATGGCCATTCTGAAACCTCGGCAGAGGCGCATCAGAATCCAGATATCGGAGCCAATATGACAGGAATCACCGAAGCATTAATATCAACGGCAGAGTCCCGATCCCCTTTCTTGACATCTTCTGCGTTAGCCGCCCCATCGGAGTCTATGTCCTCACGGACTTCAGCGGTCACAGCGGTTTCTCATCGGGATGATATCCAAGCCAGTGCTTCGGAGCTGGCGGAGATCTTCGCAGAGCCTGCTCTTAAGTGGGTCCTGTTTTTCTGTTCGGCCCAGCTTGATGTCGAAGCTCTGGCCTCCGAGCTGGAACGTCTGATGCCGGATAAAGCCATTATCGGCTGTACCAGTGCCGGAGAGCTTAGCCCTATGGGTTATTGTCAGGGCAGTGTGACCGCTGTTGCTTTCCCGGAAAGTACCTTTCATATCGAAACCGCCCTGATTGAACATCTGAACCAGTTTGATTTTACCGAAGCCCAGCAGCAGGTCAGCCATATGCTGGAACGCTGTCAGCATCGTCAGAAAGCACCGGTTAAAGGGCATACCTTTCTTCTGACGCTGCTGGATGGCATGTCAGAGCATGAAGAGGTGGTACTGAATACCCTGAGTGCGGTTCTGGGCAGTATTCCGATGCTGGGCGGTTCTGCCGGGGATGACCTGGATTTCTCCCATACTCAGGTGGTTTATCAGGGCAAGAGCTATCAGAATGCTGCCGTGCTGATGCTGATCAACACCGCCTGTCCTTTTATGGTGTTTTCCCAGAAGCATGTGGAAGATACCGACGAACTGTTTGTGGCCACCAAGGTAGACAGTGAGCACCGCAGGGTTTACGAGCTGAATGCCCAGCCCGCTGCTGAAGTCTATGCCCGTTCGCTGGGGGTTACCACGGATCAGTTAACACCTTCTATTTTTGCCCAACATACCCTCAGTGTCCGTATCGCCGGTGAAAGCTTTGTCCGGGCGGTACAGAGGGCCAATGAGGATGGCAGTCTGAGTTTCTATTGTGCTGTGGAACGAGGTATCGTCCTGCGGCGCAACCGGCATCTGAATATCCCTGAGACGCTGGATCTGTTACTGGAGCGCATCGATGATGAGCTTGGGGCGCAACAGTTGACCCTCGGTTTTGACTGTATCTTCCGGCAACTTGAACTGAGCTCACGAAAAGAGCTCGACGAGGTCTCTGAGCGCCTTTCCCGCAGGAATATTGTTGGCTTTAACACCTATGGTGAGCATGTCAATGGCATCCACCTGAATGCCACCTTTACCGGTGTTGCCATTGGTCGTTGCCCGGAGAGTGTCGGATGAGTCATCAAAGCCTGACAGCGGTGGAGTATCAGGAACTGCTGGCGCTGCGTCAGCAGGTTGAAAAGCTGGAAGAGCGTAATCAGTGTCTGGCGGATGAAAACTATCGCCTTCAACAGATGAATCTGGCCCTGATCGATCGGGTTGAGGCCGCTCCGGATGTGGGAGGGCGTGCCTATGCCGCTTTTGAAAATTCTGCGCTTCTGGCGGAGCAGGTGCGGGAACGTACCGCTGCCCTGAATGCCGCGCTGGCGGATCTGCGGGACAGCAACCAGGCGCTCAAGCAAGCGCATATCGATATTGAAACCCTGCACAATCGTCTGATGGATGCCATTGAAGGCATGACGGACGCCTTCGTGTTGTTTGATGATCAGCGCCGTATGGTGCTGTGTAATAGTCGATACCGGGAGATCTGGCAGCGCTATGGTTTCCCGATTATGGTCGGAACGACCCTGACTGAAATCAATCGCCACGGTGCTGAAATCCTCTTGGATGATGCCACCACCCAAGAGGAGCTGCAGTTGTATCAGCAGGCTTATGGTCAGGTGATACGTCTAAGGGATGGCCGCTGGTTGCAGGTGAATCAGAGGGAAACGTCCACCGGTGATCTTTCGATTCTCTACACCGATATTACGGAGCTGAAAGCGATAGAAACTGAGCGCCGGGAAGCGGCGCTGGCGGAGAAATCCCGGGTTCTGCAGAGCACCCTTGAGAACCTGTCTCAGGGTGTCGTATTGGTTAGTGATCAGGGCATACCTGAGGTCTGGAACACCCGTCTGACCGAGCTGACCGCTATTCGGGAGCATGAGTTGAGGCATTGCCAGAGCTTTAGCGGATTACTGCGCAGAAGGCTTGGTGACCCCGAAAGCAAACCCCAGGTGAACAGCGCAGTGGTTGGCCAGAGCTGGCCACTGTCTTTGGATGATAGTGCACACTATGAGATAGGACTGAATGATGGTTCTGTGCTGGAGATTCGCCATCAGCCCCGGGCGGAAGGTGGCCGGGTGATTACCTTTACCGATATTACCGAACGCAGCCTGTTTGCCCGTGCCCTTCAGCAGAGTGAGCAGAAGATGCGCCTGATTACTGATGCGCTTCCTGCGATGATCTGTTACATCAATGCCCGGCAGGAGTACGAGTTTACCAATAAGGCCTATCAGGAGTGGCACGGCTTGCATCGGGATGAACTTTTGGGACGGCAACTGGCTCAGGTCTACTCCGGGCCGGAGCTTAAGCGACTGGAACGCTACGTTCAGAAAGTGATTCAGGGCGACAGTGTCAGCTTTGAGGTGGATGAAGCGAATCAGGAGGGAGAAATCCGGTATCTGCATAAAACCTATGTGCCCCACCTGGCTTCCAGTGGCGAGAC
>NZ_CEYNZH010000007.1:39897-134231 GCF_982874595.1 Oceanospirillum sp.
GGGTTTTTTTGTACTGACACAGGATATTACGGAACGCCGCCGAACGGCTCAGGCGCTCAGAGATGCCAATGTGCTGCTGGAGCATCGGGTTGAAGAGCGTACCTCTGAACTGCTGGAAGCGAAAAAGCAGGCGGAAGAAGCCAATCTCTCGAAAACGAAATTTCTTGCGGCGATCAGCCATGATTTGCTGCAGCCGATGAACGCTGCCCGTTTGTTTAACAGCGCGTTATCGGAATATCCGTTGGACAATGCCGCCCGAAAACTGGTGACGTCCACGGCCTCATCCCTGAGTGATGTTGAGGGCCTGATTGGTGCCCTGGTTGATATCTCTAAGCTGGACGCCGGTGTCGTTGAAGCCCAGATGAACAATTTCTCTCTGGATGATTTATTGCAGAGCCTGTGTCATGAATATCAGGAACAGGCTGCGCTCAAACAGCAACGATTCCGTGCTCGTGTCGGTGGCTGTCGGGTCTATTCTGACTCCCAGCTTCTGGGGCGGATTCTGCGTAACTTCCTTACCAATGCTAACCGTTATACCGAACCCGGAGGCCAGATTATGCTGGCAACCCGAAAAAAGGGCAGCTGTATCAGTATCGAGGTGTGGGATACCGGTGAGGGGATCGAATCTGAAAAGATGAGTGAGATCTTCCGGGAGTTCAGTCGTCTGAAACGCCGTTCTTCTGCCAGTGATAAAGGGCTTGGTCTGGGACTGGCCATTGTCGATAAAATCGCCCGGGTACTGGATCACAAAATCCGGGTGAGTTCTGTACCCGGTAAGGGGTCCAGATTCTCTGTAGAGGTGCCTTTGGCAGACCCTAACCAGTTCGAGCAGACAGATCGGGTTCAGCCTGCGCCACAGATCAACCCTCTTGAAAACCGACCGGTACTGGTCTTGGATAATGACCCCGCGATCTGCCAGGGAATGGAACAGTTGCTGGATGGCTGGGGCATGGATGTTATGACCGCTCTGGGGCGTGAAGAGGCCCTTCAGCTGATTGAGGATGGCTTTCGACCGGATCTGATGTTGGTGGACTATCATCTTGATAACGATGAAATAGGCGTTGATGTGGCTCGTGAATTGAATGATTTGATTGATAATCCTGTGCCTGTCATTGTGATCACGGCGAATTATTCAAAAGCGCTGAATTCTGAAATTCAGGCGATCAGTTACCAGTTACTCAATAAGCCCATTAAACCGATGAAATTACGCCTGATGATGGGACAGCTGATGAGTTAGGCCCGATTCGCCTTTAGGGTAATCCCTAGTCGATTTCTTTAACGCTTCATCGTAAAGTCATCTTTAACCAGCGACTAGACTTCAGTGTCTTTAAGGGCTTCTTAGTGGCAGATACAGGCAGACCCGAAGGTTCGTTTTCTTTTATGTCAGATCTTTTCCACGATCTTCAGCCCCTGAGGACCGTACAGCCTGTCACTCTCTTTTTTCTTATCTTTTCTCTGTTGTTTTCCTTACCCCTATCCGCCGATCAAAATGCTACCGACCGCAAGGGAGCAGGAGACTCGGTTGCTGACACCGCTTCTTTAACAGCGGTAACACTGCAGTTGCCCTGGTTGCATCAGTTTGAGTTTGCAGGATTTTATGCGGCCATTGATAAGGGCTTTTACCGTGAAGAGGGACTTGAGGTCTCTCTGAAAGAAGCTCATGCCGGGGTATCTATCGTCGATGAGGTTGTCTCAGGTCGTGCCGAATATGGCCTCGCTAACGCCGATCTTTTTGCCAGCTGGGGGCGGGGAGCGCCTGTGGTTTTGTTGGCTAATTTGTTTAAACACTCTCCGTTGGTGATTCTGGCCAGACAGGAGAGCGGCATCCGTCAGCCCAGAGATCTGGTCGGTAAGCGACTGATGACTCAACAGCCGGATCTGAACAGTGCCGAGATCAGCTATATGCTCTATCGGTCTCAGGTTCGCCCGGAGCAGTTTGTCAGAGTTCCCCATACTTTTCGTATCGATGAGCTGGTATCCGGCGAGGTAGATGCGATGACCGCCTATATTACAAACCAGGCATATGAGCTTCAGGTTGCGGGTGTAGCGACTGTTGTAATAGACCCGGCGAACTACGGGGCGGATTTTTACAGCAATAACCTCTTTACCAGCCAGAAAGCGGTTCGGGAGCATCCGGAACAAGTGGCTGCTTTTCGTCGGGCCAGTCTCAAAGGGTGGCGTTATGCTCTGGAGCATCCGGCAGAAATCGTCGACCTTATTTTACGGCAATACAGCCAGCGCAAGAGCCCGTCGGCTCTTCATTTTGAAGCCCGTGAAGTGGCTAAGCTCATCGCACAGGAAGTGTATCCTTTGGGCAGCATCGATCTGCAACGGTTGCGACGATTGCAGGAGGTTTATCTGCTAAGTGGTGCCATGACCAATGCCAGCGATGACCTGCAGCGTTTTATCTGGCGTGGTAAAGATGAGCCTCAGCCTGATATGCGGTTAACTCAGAAAGAGAGGGCTTTTATCCGGAAACGCCCCCAGGTTCGCCTGTGCGCTTATCCCGGTTGGTTACCTTATGAAGGTGTAAAGGATGGAGCCTCAGCGGGCATCGGTCCGGACCTGTTACGTCAGGCTTTAACCGCTGCCGGTCTGGAGGTGGTCGATGTGGTGGCAGAGAGTTGGAATGAAACACTCATCGCGTTAAAGGAGCGACGCTGTGATCTGATCTCTGCCATTGTCGCCAGTCCGGACCGGCAGCCACTGATCAGCTTTACGGAGAGTTTTATTGATGCCAGCAATGCTATTGTCACCCGAGACAATCAGGCCTATATCTCGGATATCCGTGAGCTGAAAGGGAAGCGTCTGGGAGTTCTGGCCGGTGGGATTCATGAAGAGCTGCTTTTGCGTTACTTTCCGGATATTCAGCTGAAAAATTACCCTTCGATGGATGCCGCACTTAATGCTCTGTCAAAAGGCGCGATTGACGGCTTTATCGATACCGTAGCGGCTTCAGGTTATGGTATTCGTCGTTCTGGACTGGACAATCTGCATATAGCTGGCTTGTTTCCCTACAAAACCCCCTTGTCTGTTGGGGTTCGTTCTGACTGGCCTGAGCTGCGCAACCTTACTCAGAAGGCTTATGACAGCTTTCCGGAAGGACGCATGAACGAGATTATTCGTCATTGGGTTCAGGTTACTGCGGAACCGCAGGAGAATCAGACGGTTTTGCTGCGCTCAGCTTTAATTGTGCTGTTGCTGATGGCGGTTTTTCTGATGTTCTACAGCCGATTACGGCGGGCAAACCGGGCGTTGGCCAAAGAAGTGGTGCAACGACGTAAAGCTGAAGAAGCCACGTTACGCCTGAATGATGAATTAATCAGTAAGAATCAGCAGCTGGAGACGCTGTCCCGAACCGATGCCCTGACCGGACTCAGAAACCGCTACCATATCGAAAATACACTGGAAGATGCGGTCATCCACTGCCTTTCCCGTCAGCGCAATCTTAGCGTCATGCTGCTGGATTTGGACCGCTTCAAGGCGATTAATGATCGTTTCGGACATAACACCGGTGATCAGGTACTGAAGAGCTTCGCCAATATCCTTAAGCAATTTTGTCATGAGCATTTACTGGCGGGTCGCTGGGGGGGAGAAGAGTTTCTTCTGATTCTGCCGGAAACAAACCTTGATGATGCCCACCAGATTGCGGAGCGAATTCGACATCAGGTGGCATCGTGCTCCTTGCCCGATGTCGGTGGGCTCACTGTCAGTATTGGTGTGGCAGAGCTTCGTCCCGATGAGAATGCCTACCAGATTATCAGCAGGGTCGACCGTGTTCTGTATCAGGCCAAATCTGCAGGTAGAAACTGCGTTGTGGTGGATACCTCTGTGTGATGCTTTCCCGGCAACCAGGAGCGTTCTGTCCGGACTATTGAGTTGTTAACTAACGTCCTGTCATTAAGTTGTCAGCAAGGCTTCAAGTAACTGTCATTCTTTTTCGGCATGATCGGCTGACATTATTTCGGCTGGAGTGCCTCATGAGTCCTTTTCTGCGTTCAACCATGATCGTTAACTGGGATCACCCGGAAGTGCTTGCCCTTGCCAGCTATCTGGCAAAGCAGGCTGACAATCCTCAGGAGCTGATCACCCGTACTTTTAATTGGGTAAGAGATCAGATTGAGCATAGCTGGGAATATCAGAAAGAGGCGGTGCCTCTGAAAGCCTCAGACGTACTGATTAACAAACACGGCTGTTGTTTTGCTAAGAGTCATCTGCTGGCTGCTCTGCTAAGAGCTAATGGCATTTCAACAGGTTTTGCCTACCAACAGGTGGACAATGAGTGGGGCGCGGGGTCATCCCGGTTGCACGGCTTTAATACCGTCTATCTGCCACATTCTGGTTGGTATGATCTGGATGCCAGAGGGTGTCGTGGGGAGACTAAAACGCGTTTTAACCCTCCAGAGGTGAGTCTGACTCATCCGGAGGGGCTGCGTGTGAAAGGGATCTGGCCGAACCCGCTCTCCTGTGTCGTGGACGCGATGATAAACGCTTCTCATGTTCGTGAGCTTTATCAGACACTGCCGTCTTCATCTCAGATCCGGAAAGAGGATATGGTGTTTGACGGGACGGGTTCCGGTGTTAAGCACCTATCGAGTTCTAGACCGGCGGCTTAATGTCTTCTGCTGAAACGCTGCTAATAATGCCGTTAGCTGTAACGTGCACCACGGTCTTTTTTAAGTCTGGCAGGGCTGGCTTAAGCGCAACCGGAGGGGCGGCGGGCTTAGTGGTTTCTTCTGTTGGCCGGAAAAGGATGACTTGGTTTCGGCCACTGGCTTTAGCCTGATAAAGCGCTTTATCCGCCTGTGACAGTAGCTTGTCTACTTCATCCGTTGCGCTCTTAACAACCTCAACACCCAGGCTCACGGTAATAGCCGGAATCGTTCCGCTGTCGATCGAGTTATTGGCGATCACAAGTCGTATTTTGTCACTCAGTTTGACAGCTTGATCGGCATCGTAACCCGGAAGAATCAGAGCAAACTCTTCGCCGCCAAGACGGCCGATAACGCCCTCGTCGGGAAGCTGCGCGCGAATCCATTTGGTGGCCAGTTTTAGTGTATCGTCACCGACGGCATGGCCGTATTGGTCGTTCACCTTCTTAAAGTGATCCACGTCCAGCATGACCAGTGCCATGGCTGTCTTGTTTCTATGGGCATTACTGAGCGCCTGTTGTGCAAGTTCCAGGAAGTATCCCCGGTTGACACATCCGGTTAAAGAGTCCCGTGTGGCCATATCATGCAGTTTTGCTAAGGTCTCTCCAAGGCTGTTGACCGCTTTGTTAATCGTATGGAGTTCCTGATAGCGGGCATCGGTCAAAGGCGTGTGTTCGGACCGTTGTTCAAGGGCTGTAAGAGCGCTGCTTGCTTTAATAACAGGGGTGATCAGGTGCTTGTAGAGGTTATAGCCGATAAAGAAGATAACCATCAGCAACAAAGAAACACCAGTCCCTACAGTAACCAGCATCATATTATTGGTTGAGGTAATCTGATTCATATTGGCGTTTTGCAGTGAGGTGGCGTCGCTAATGATTTTATTCTGAAGTTCAAACAGTTCCTGTTTGTATTCTCCCCAGCGGATCCGAAGTGTTTGTTCGAGCTGAATCAGGTTTTGGCGTTCAAGACTGCTCAGGCGTTCTGACTGACTGCTGAGAAGCATTTGACGGGTGCGCCGAACTTCCCGGAGAAGCTCAAAGGCTGACCGGACGGTCTTGCGGGTTTCCGGGCTTAAGTTAAACGACGGTTGAAAAGCCAGTACCTGCGCCGCAAGAGCATTCTTGCGGATCAGCGTAATGCTACCGCCATAAACCACCAGGTCGCCCATGCGTTCCAGCCGTTCCAGATTGAGCGCAGCGCGCTGATGGTCATGAATGGTGGGCAGAAGTTCCTCCTGACTGGTTTTGATCAGTTGGAGGCTATAGCTGTGCATCACTGCAACCACAGCCAGCGTGCAGGTGATAAAAATCACCAGCATCGCGATCAGCCTGAGCAGTAGTTTGCGGATATGAGGGCGCTGGTTGAGAGAGTCCTGATTTATCATATCAATACACGTTAAAAGGGAAGTATTTATCGATTAGTGCCCGTAACTCACCGGAGTCTACCAGCTGTCTAATCGCTTGATTAACCTGATTCTGCAGCTCTGGTCTCGCTTTGGTCAGCCCCATATGAACGTCGCCTTCCAAACTGACGTCGTCGATTGGCAGGCCGATAAAGTCCAGGTGATTGTTTTCAGGCTGTTGCAGGTAGTTCAGGGCAAATAGGGTCGGTATCAGAAGGTAATCTCCGTCACCTTGTTGCAGGGATACCAGTGCCGCTTTCAGGGTATCAAAACCAATAATCTCTGCTTGGGAATGCTGTTGCAGGTAATGCCATTGAGTTGACCCCCGAGTGACCAATATACGGGTTGTCGGCTGCTGCAGAAGGGTTGCCGGGACTTTAAAACTATCATCAGTCGGGCCTACCAGACTGGTTGTTGAACGATAATACTTATCTGTAAAGTTGATCTGTTTGAGGCGCTCGGGGGTTTTCAACAGATTGCTGGCAGCCAGCTGGATATCATTATTTTCCAGTGCCGGAATAATCTTGTGAAAAGGTATCGTGATAAACTCACAGGTTACCTGCATCTTTTTACAGATTGCCCGGGCAACATCAGCGTTATAGCCGCTGATCTCGCCATTCTCATCGATAAAATTAAAGGGTTTGAACGAAGTGGAGATTCCCACTTTGATAATCTCCTGAGCCGCTGACGGGTGACTTAGCATCATTAAAAGACAGCTCATAACCGCCAGTAAGACGGTATGGATACTCATGGGGTGTCGCTTCTGATATTGCATGACTCAACCCTAATAGATATTGAAGGGAAAATATTTGTTGTTCAGGTGGTTGTAACTGCCATCGGTCAGCAGGCTGCGAATCGCCTGATCGATACCGGTTTTAAGCTCTGGTCGCTCCGGAGTGATGGCGATAGCAACATCGCCTGTCAGTTTCGGATTGTCTATAGGGCCTTCAATAAGGTCAAAAAGCCCGCTGCGATCGTCATAAAGAAATCCCAGCTGAATAATCGCAGGCAGTAAAACTCTATCTGTTTCTCCGCTTTTCAGGGCGGCATAGGCCTCATCAACGTTGGTATAGGTCAGTGTTTCCATCGAGTGACTGAAGTTCTGTTGCAGATAAAACTCCTGTACGGAATCTTTGACGACGCCAACCTTTGTCGGACGGTATTTAGGTTGTTTTTTGGGGTTGCCCACATAAATTGAAACAGACCGCATGTAGCGTTCCGAGAAGGTGAGGTATTTTTTACGCGCGTCGGTTACGAGGATGCTGGAAAAAGCCAGATCCAGATGGCCCTGGCGGACACCTTCCAGGTTGAGTCCAAAAGGCTGAAGAATAAACTCACATTGGTAGTCGATGCGCTCACAGATCTGCTGGGCGAGTTCTGCCTCAAACCCGCTCAACTGATTATCGGCATCGATGTAGCCCATCATTGGAGAGTCAAGAATGCCGACCAGCAGGGTTTCTCCAAATGAAGGCTTTGATATTAGCAGCATTAGGCTTGCCAGAAGGCCGGCCAGCTTTTTATATAAACTTGGCTTTGTCATGAAGTGCTTCCCCGTTGACGCTCTAAATCCCTGCGTAAAAAAACGGCTGCATGATGATGCAGCCGTTCCTGTGCTTTGCAGCGTTTTATATCTTACCCGTGGTAACCCTTAAATGGTAAGGGTTTTTACTAGTATAAACCGATTGGGTTAAAAGATTTATGGTTTTTATATGTTTTTTAGAAGCCATTGCAGAGGATGGGGAATCTGCTGGCTGTCGATGCGTTTCACCTGACTGCGACAGGAGTACCCGGTGGCCACCAGTTTGCCCTGTTTGCTGCTGTCCGCCACGATACCGGACCAGCTCTGGCTGTAGATGGTTTTCGAGGTTTCCAGATTTGCGGTTTCATGACCGAACGTGCCGGACATACCGCAGCAGCCGCTGGCCTGCGGGGTCAGTTTGTAGCCCAGTGCCGCATAAACCTGCTGCCACATCTTGATCGTCGCTGCCGCGTTGGTTTTCTCGGTGCAGTGAGCCAGCAGGAAGACTTCTTTGTCTTCTGATGCTTCGGTGTCAGCCGCTTCCTTTTCAGCTACTTTGCAGGCTTCCAGGTGAGCGGTCTGGTTGCCCAGCCACTCCTGCAGCAGTAACACCTCTGGGGCGTCACCTTCCGGCAGTGCCTTGGTGTACTCCTGACGGTAGGTCAGGGTCATGGACGGATCGATACCCACCAGCGGAATACCGGTCTGGTTCAGGGCCCGCAGCATCTCAGCATTATCGGCAGCGGCGCGGCCAAACTGCTTCATCATGCCGTGAACATGCAGGGGTTTACCGTTCGGTTTGAACGGGGCAATAAAGACGCGGAATCCTAGACGGGTCAGCAGGTCGAAAATATCCAGCACCAGACGGGTTTCAAAGAAGCTGGTGAAGGCGTCCTGCACGATAACGACTGTCTTGTCTTTCTGATCCGCAGGAACACGGTTCAGGGCCTGTGGTGTGGCCCAGGCGACACCGTAGTGCGCCAGTTCTTTGGCGATGTTCTCTTTGCAGATCAGCGGGCTGTCGACCATTCCGGCGGCATTTTTCAGCAGGCTCTTAACCGGGCCAAACTTCATCGGCAGGTTATACAGCAGCGGCACCTTAGCGAAGTAAGGGATCACGTATTCCAGCGTACCGACAAAATAATCTTTCAGCGGGCGCAGGTAGCGGCCGTGGTACAGCTCCAGGAACTTGGAGCGGAACTCCGGCACGTTAACCTTGATCGGGCACTGACCGACACAGGATTTACAGGCCAGACAGCCGGCCATGGCGTCATAGACCTCGTGGCTGAAGTCTTCGTTCTCTTGGCCGCCTTTACGCTTGGCCAGCGTGTTTTTCAGCCGTGGAATAAAACTGCCGACAAAACCTGCCCGACGCACATCACGCACTTCCTGCTGCAGATCGGCACCGGCGGCTTCCTGTAGACGCAGCCATTCACGGATCAATGAAGAACGGCCTTTTGGCGACTGGGTGCGTTCACGGGTCGCTTTCCAGGACGGGCACATGGCATCGTTCGGGTCATAGTTGTAGCAGGCACCGTTACCGTTACAGTACATGGCGGCACTGAACTCGTTACGGGTGGCTTCGGTGATTTCGCGGTCATGCTGACCACGGGTCGCTACACCATCGATTTTTAACAACCCTTCATCCCTAAGAGCGCCCTGTATAAATACAGGTTGGGCACCGGACTGTGCCGGAGTCGCAATCTTACCAGGGTTCAGCTGGTTGCGCGGGTCAAAGGCGGCCTTCACTTCCTGAATAAACGGATACAGCTCACCAAAGAACTCCGGTGCGTATTCAGAGCGCACACCTTTACCGTGTTCACCCCAGAGCAGACCTTTGTATTTCTGGGTCAGCGCCACCACGCCATCGGTAATGGTGCGGATCATGCCTTCCTGAGCCGGGTCTTTCATATCAATGGCGGGGCGGACGTGCAGTACACCGGCATCCACATGGCCGAACATACCGTAGGCCAGATCATGGCTGTCCAGCAGCTCGCGGAACTCCATAATAAAGTCCGCCAGATTTTCCGGTGGCACGGCGGTGTCTTCCACAAACGGGATCGGACGTTTTTCGCCTTCGGCGTTACCCAGCAGGCCAACGGCTTTTTTACGCATGCCCCAGATCTTACCGATCTCACCGGCACCTCGGGCGATGGTGTAGGCAAAGCTCTTGCCGTTACCGGCCAGCTCAGAACCTGCGATCTGATCCAGGTGAGCGGTCAGTTTGTCCAGCTTGGCGTTCAGTTCCGCTTCATCGTCACCTGTGTACTCCACCAGGTTGATACCGGCGATCTGTCGTTCTTTGCCTTCAGGGCCCGTGGTTTTAGGGTAGTACTCGCGAACGGTGTCCCAGACGATATCGCCCATGGCCAGATTCAGAACCTTGGAATCCACGGTCTCGATGGAAGTGGGATTCCAGTCCATCAGGTCTTTGGCGTCTTTCAGGGCATCGTTGAAGCTGGCGTACTGAATATTCACCAGAGCTGAGTATTTCGGGATCTTCAGCACATTCAGTTTGGCTTCGGTGATAAAGGCGAGACTGCCTTCGGCACCGCACAGCAGGGCGTTCAGGTTGAACTGGTCATTATCATCACGGATATGCGCCAGATCGTAACCAGTCAGGCAGCGGTTCAGTTTCGGGAATTTGGCTTCGATCAGCTCTGCCTGCTCGCTGAAGATCTGATCCGCTAAGCGGTGCACGTCACCGACACGGTCTTCACGCTGTTTGATCTCTGCCAGTGCTTCGTCAGAGATGGGGCCGGAGGTCCACTCGGTACCGTCCAGCATGACAGAAGTCAGTTCCAGCACGTGGTCACGGGTTTTACCGTACAGCACCGAACCCTGACCGCTGGCGTCAGTATTGATCATGCCGCCTATGGTGGCGCGGTTACTGGTGGAGAGTTCCGGCGCAAAAAACAGGCCGTGCTCTTTCAGGGCTTTGTTCAGCTGATCTTTCACCACGCCGGTCTGTACCCGCACCCAGCCCTCTTCGGCATTGATCTCCAGAATCCGGTTCATGTGTTTGGAGATATCGACGACTAAACCATCGGTCAGAGACTGGCCGTTGGTGCCGGTACCGCCGCCACGGGGGCTTAACACCACCTGCTCAAAACCGGGCTGGTTGCTCAGGCGGGCGATCAGCTGCAGATCTTTATGGTTTTTCGGATAAAGTACCGCCTGCGGCAGTACCTGATAGATGGAGTTATCCGTGGACAGCACCACGCGGTTGGCGTAGTCCGGGTTCAGGTCGCCCTGAAAGCCTTCTGCTTTTAACGCTTCAATAAAGTTCAGATATTCCTGACGAATGGGTGCCGGTGCATGTTGTTTAAGATTCGCGGCAGCGTCGGTATATAAAGCGGTGTCAGCCAGTTGCTTAATCATCGGGATCGGATGCCTTCCTGAGGATACATGGTATTGCAAGCTTATGTGGTCTGGTCAGTGATCGTTCGGATCATAGCGTTTTGTACCTTAACCACATTTAATGCCCGTAGATGAATTCGGGCCGCTTGGCATTAAAAAGGGCAATGATTCTATCTCAGTCTGCCGGAATAGTCAGTAGAGTGACGGGGGGAGGATGTGTAACTTTATTCGGCTTTGGAATAGGGGGTATGCAGTAATTCAATCACCTTCCCGGCAGGAAATTCAGGTTGATCAAAAAATAGCCAATTTAAGTCTGTGTGCCTTTTTTTGTCCGCTTCAGCTAAATTTCCTCAACTTATCCAAAGAGTTATTCACAGCTTTTGTGGGTAAGTAATTTATTCTTAAGATGCTAATCATCAATAAGAATGAAAGGCTGTCGGTCGCTGAACGCCTTGAAAAACAAGGGATTGCGAGGTTTGATAGACTTGTTAATACCTGAGTGCCCAGACTAAAGCAAGCCTGGATTGAGAGTTTTTTTACAGGTGTCATTAAAAAAACGCAGAATTGTCATCTAAAGGAGAAGTCAAGCGGTTTTCTGGGGATAAATGACTTTTTTTACGTAGAGAGATAGTGTTTTTCGTTGAGTCTTTCTGAGGTGGGTGCTGTTACAAAAATTCCCGCAGAGAAAACAGAAAAAAGTTTTTCAATTGATTCGAACTTTTAGCGGGCTGGCTACTCTTATTCTGTGCCAATCTTGCGTTAAGCAAGTTGATCTGATGACTATCGTCACACTCATCAACCTTTTGGGAGCCTGGACAGGCTCCCTTTTTTTGTCTGCTATTTTTGTCCAGTTTAGTGGCCTTCAGGCCACTGAGTCAGTGTCGATGCTGATAAAGCTCATGGTAGATGTTTTGGTAGCGCAGCCATTCCTGTTCGAAAGTTTTTTCATCCCAATGCAGGTATGTCTGGCAAAGACCGGACAACTCCTCTTTCATGCTGGCACCGCCATCGGCATAGAAAAGTCCGATTCGGGTGCGTCTGAGTAAGAGGTCGTCCAGGTGGCAAACTGCCAGGTGCGCTAATGCCCAGTGCAGCTCGGCTTTGTAGTAGGGCGTGGCCGCTACTTTTTGCTCAGCAGGTACTTTTTTATTTAATGGTAGGACATCTGCACCATACATCTGATGCAGGACTTCCGGTATCAGCAGGAACTCACCCTGATTGTGGCTGTTTGCGCCCAGCTCTGGCCAAGGCTTGGCTACTGGTGCCTGTGGCCTGAACGTCAGCTGATTAATGGCATCTTCAGCCATTTTTTGAAAGGTTGTCAGTTTGCCCCCGCAGAGGTAAAGCTGGCCATCCTGCCACCATACTTTGTGCTCTCTGCGCTCCTCTGAAGGTGATATATGGTCCGGGTCGCTACCTAGATCTGATAAAACAGGCCGGACTCCAGACCATACACTCAGGCAGTCTGCTGGAGTGAGCTTGCTGGCCGGGAAGTAATGCTTAAGTGCTTTGAACAGGTAGTCCTGCTCCTGCTGCTGCATTTGAACGGGGTCATCCATCGAGGTTTTGTGGTCCAGATCGGTTGTGCCTACAAGCGTGTGTCCTAACCAGGGGAGTGCAAACATCAGGCGGCTGTCGTCAGGGTGAATCAGGCAAACGCCTTTTTCTAAAGGGAGTCGTTTCTGTGAAAACAGTAAATGACTACCTCTCAAAGGACGTACTTTAACCGGATCATCATCCGGATCTGATGGATGAGGGCGGGGTGATGCGGTCCATGCCCCCGTCGCATGGATCACCTGTCGTGCAGACAAGCGAATATTGTTATGGTCTTCCGGAGAGAGATCCACCTGAAAACCCCCGGTCTGATTACCGGACTCAAGTAGCTGAATATTGCTAACATTACAGTAGTTAAACGCTTTGCCACCAAATTGAGCGGCTTCCATCAGAACCCGAAGCGTCAGGCGCGCATCATCGGTTACAGCATCTTCAAACTGAGTGGCTCCATAGCACTGTTGGCTACGCAGGCTGGGTGCTGCTTTTTGCATCTCAGCCGGGCTAAGTCCTTTGTGATACTTTTTGCCTGCCAGAAAATCGTAAAGCCACATCAGTGCTCTGAATTTGAAGCGTCCCGGAAGATGGTTGCGGTAATGGGGCATCATGAGCGGGATATGCTCAACTAACCCAGGTAGCTGTTTGCAAAGGTGTTCTCTGGCCTGAACGGCTTGTCGGGTAAGGGTTAACTGGCCCGTTGCAAGATAGCGGATGCCACCATGGACAAGTTTGCTGGACTGACTGGATGAGCCTGAAGCAAAATCGTTTTTTTCCAGCAGAAGCGTACGATATCCCCGTCGACTGGCCTCAAATAAAAGTCCAGCACCGGATATGCCTCCACCGATAATAATGATATCCCACTCTTCATCTGCCAGATGGTCCAGTGCTTTCTGACGCCCCTTGGCGGACCAATGTTCAGGTAACATAATTAAAACTCCTTGTATTCGGGCAGTTAGCCGATCGCTTGGCTGAGTCACTGCGCGTCTTGAGAATGGCACAAGTTGGGATAACAAAAGTAGAGAGGTTTGGTTGTCAGCCTGTATATCTTGTGGCGCAAAGTCTGCTATTGGTCAAAATAACACTCTGTGTGGGTAAAATTTTAACGATTTCGCTGATTGTCTGAAAGCCCGGTTTTTGGGGGGCTGAATGATCTAGTGATTGAGCAAAATCGAATTCAGATTGCCAGCGGCCTTCAGTCTGATGATCTCTGCATCAAACATCTTTTTCAGTCGGTGACCTCGCTCAGTGTCCTGAAAGATGAAGAATACCGGTTCACGACTTAAAGGCTTACCAAAATCATACAAAATGTTGCCTGCTTTGCTTTCTCCCAAGGCTTTAAGCCCTGAGTAGCGTTCAACAATAAATACATCGATCCGGCCGGCTTCAAGTTTCAGGAGGTTTACGTCATCACTTTGAGCTTTCTGAATATTGAAATTTGAGTATTGAATGATCTCGCCATAGTTATAGCCCGCAGTCAGCCCTATCTTCAGATTTGTAAGCTCAGCAAAGCTTTCCGGAACTTCGCGACCTTTACGAACAAAGGCAAACAGTTCTTTGTAGAAGACCGTTTCAGAGCGAATATGTTGGCTGGGGATACTGGTTTGCAATCCCGGAAAATACACATCGGCCTGAGCGAGCTGGAAATTCAGCTGCGCTCGTTTAGTGGGCATTAGTGACACTTGGATAGGATATCCGATCGCTTGCTCAATGGTTCTGTAGAGCTGAATGAAGCTGCCCCGGTTGGCCGATTCAGAGAAGTGGGGGATAGTGAAACTGGTCAGTTGTACTTCGGAAGGTTCGAGTTTCTCAAAAGATGTTCTGCCGGTATGTCCTGAAGAACCTGTCGCGAAAGAAAGTTCAGAAGCGAAAGCGGTTTGTGACAGTAATAGCCCGATAAGGCAGGCTAGAGGGCGAAGATAAGGGGCCATATCTCTCTTATATCAGGATGTTGTTTGTACCACGTTAGGCAGCATGTGATAAGAATAGAGATCGTTTCGTTATGATAAAAGCTCTCATTTGTAATTATTTGATTCAGAACAGTTTTCATTGGGCGCTTTTGTATAAAAGCGCTATTTGGTTTATTGCCAACCTGGCACTGCCTGGCCCGAAGACGCATCAGGCTGCCAGCGATGATCTAATGCAGCGGCTGTCGTTTTAGGAATCAGAGCTGTCAACAGATTCAGTTTCGATACTGATATCAAGAATATTACTTGCACCCGGGCGTAGGGCGATGACACCGTATTCCGTGAGGCTATCATCTTCATCCTCAGCACTGCCAACTTCCAGTGTCATTGACGGGCCTTCCAGGTGATCCGGAGACAGTAGCAGCGTTGCTGGTAAGCCCCGATTCCATTCCAGTTGAAGTTCGCTGATGTTGGTTAGCTCGATTGTTTCGCCATCAGTTGTGATTGCTTTAATTCGGGGTAATTCATTCTGGGACACAGAAGGCTCCTGGGGAGATGTATGTGGGTGTTTGGGTGTAGCCTATCAGCTTAAAACTCGATTAAAGCCTGAGTATACGATAAAGCCTGAGGTTTTATCCTTTCATTATATTTTCAGGTGCTCAATAAACAATAGGCCATTAAATAATCCATGTGTATACGGCCTTTAATACTCCTGTCGGCTTTGATCTGGTTACATAAGGGATTATAATGTTGCCTGTTTTTATGCGACTAAAGTATGAACAGGGCTGCGATGGCCTCCGCGACCCGAAGTAAACTAAAAAATAAAAAACGAGAGACGGAATGCAAGCTCATAAGCCTTTGGCTGAAACCTCACATGGAACGACTTCAGAGTCTGATGAACAGGTCATCAGTACTTCTCTTCAATTGGAACAGTATCTGCCTTATCGTTTTAACCAGTTGGCAGATCAGATCAGCAGTAATCTGACTTCTATTTATTCCTCGGAGTTTGGCGTTAGTTTGTCTGAGTGGCGTATTCTTGCTCTGCTGGGTCAGCAGAGCAGTATGATTTCATCAGATATCAGCCAAAGAACCAAGATGGATAAAGCCAAGGTCTCCCGTGCTGTTCATAAGCTGGATAAAGAGGGTTTTCTGCATCGCGAGCGAGATGAGCAGGATCACAGAGTAAGCCACTTGAGTCTGACTCAGTCAGGTATCCGCTTGTATAACTCTATTATTCCCAAAGCTCTGGAATGGGAAGGGAGTCTCGTGGCAACGCTGACTGAAGATGAATGTCAGCTTCTGCATAGCCTGATGAACAAACTGGATAGTCAGATGAAGGCTATTACTTTGGATTGATTTTCTCCGGATGTGCTGATTAACAATAAAACCCCGGGACAGCCAGCTGTTCCGGGGTTTTATTGTTAAGTAAGGACAGGAATCCTCTTTGCTTTACTGCCGATCTTCAGTCGTATTGGGCATTCATTCGCAGCTGAATAAATTGACGAATCATAGATGCTTGCAGAACCACCTTTTGTTTGCCAAATCGGGCGATCACTTTTTCCTGATGTTCTGAACCTGATTCACTCGCTAGCCGACTCAGATCCAAACTGCCGGATGAGGCCTCAAGTGTTACGGGCGATTGAGGTTTAACCTGCCAGCTCACCTGGTGATGGGCCTGGCCATTCTCTGTTCGGCTTACGACCTGAAGTTTTGCCAGCGTTTCATAAGACTCAAGCAATCCTTTGTTGTTCACTGCCTGATAAGACCAGGTCGCTTCTTTGATGCTCTCCTGGTTAGAGGTTTCTGCAGCTTGTCTTATATAAAAAGCGGGGAGATTGAAGTTCTTGTAGTTTGGAGATAATAGATTGTCTCCACGGTCGAGTTTGACAGTGCTGTAGCGTACGCTACTTTCCGAAATCAGATAAAAAAGTGGGTACTCTTTTGGCTCAAATTCATAGGCGGCACGGCGTTCAGTATCTGTAGCCTTACCCTCAAGAGGAACTTTCTGCCAATTGAGCGTATACAGATGATCCGGGTAGGGGGTTTTTAGCCGAACATCGGTTGCCTGAAATGCATTCACGGCCAGCGTGATGGCGACCCCCAATAAAACGGCGGCGGCAATATAGAGATTACGGGGTTTGTTTTTTACCGGTTTGGCATTTTTTGGGGGGGCCGGCTTGCGTAGAGTCTTATCCCAGGCTTCAAAGATTTCAACAGGCTCGCTGATGCCTTTAAGTCGGAAGTAGCCATGAGACTGCCAGCCGTAATCTGTTTGATGGCTGAGCCAGCTGCGGGCACTATCAAAGACGGTATAACTCATGAAGACCTGGCCGCCATCGGCAAGACTTTCAATGCGGGCAGCCCGGTTAACGTGGCGACCGAAAATATCGAAAGTGACTTCACCTTCAATCGTGACCTGCCCCATGTGGAGGCCGATACGAACCTCTATATCGTCCCACTGAGGGTTTTCACGGTTAAAGTTGACGAGTTTCTGCTGAATAAGAATAGCCCGGTCAACGGCACGGCTGGGTTCGGCAAAAACTGCCATTACTGAATCACCGATATGCTTCAGGATCAGGCCGAAGTTATCTTCTTCGATAATCCCCTGCAGTAGAACGTCATGGGCGCGACGAATCTCTTCGACATAGCTTTCACCTTTCTCTTCTGTCAGCTCAGTGTAGCCTTTGATATCGGTAAACATCACAGTTAATACCGTTGTGTGATGACTCGATATATAATCCTGCAGGGAGGAGCTTTCCTGACCTGAAAGTTCAACAGATTGGGTTGATTGCTGGCTCATTGAAGTCTCTCACTGATTCATATCCTTTAGGGGATTTTTAACATACCCTTTAATGGTTTGATTGCAAGGGATCTACTTGTAATCTGTGACGTACATTGAAAAAATCCGGTACTGTAATCTGGAATAAAAATTAGGGAATCCATGTTCACATCTGCAATGCGTAACCTTTCATCCGGTGTGATGTTAGGCCTGATAGGAACGGTACTTTCGTTATCGTTTGCATCCTTACTTTTTGGTGGCAGCGGTTACAGTCAGTTTCAGGCGGGTATTACGACGCTCCTGATGACGGCGGTAATAGCCACGCTGGTAATAGGATTGTTCAGCTCCCGTGTGGGCATGGCGGCAATCCCTTTGCCAAGTGCCGTGGCGATGACGGCGGCTTTGGTGGCTGAACAGGCCATTGAGCAGCAGGATATCCGACTGATCATGATCTGCGGCACCTTGTTGGCGGCGTTTGTGATGATTCTTATGGGGCAGGCTCGACTGGGACGGGTGATCCGATATCTTCCTTTGCCTGTCCTGGCGGGTTTTTTGGCGGGTGTGGGTTGGCTGTTTTTCAGCGGTGGGATTCGACTGGTTCAGCCTGAGCTGCTGAGCCTGGAACTTGTGCTTAATCCTTCAGTTTGGCTGGTGCTGTTTTTTGGTGGCATGCTGTTTTTTGCTCAGAAGAAGTTGGGTGGCTCTATGGTGTTGCCCACCGGATTTCTGACACTGGTTTTTCTTTTTAACCTGCTTGGGGCTGGTTTCCCCGAATGGTCTGGCAGTTGGTTTTTTGAGGGTAAGACGCTCTCATTCTGGTCGATGAACTGGTTGCCACATTATGATCGGATCACTGTTTCTGATGCCACCAATCTTCCTTGGGGGGGGATTTTGACGCTGGCGATGATCAGTGTTTTTTCGATGCTGCTACAGGCTACATCGCTCGAATTAGCCGTTGGTGAGAATGTTGATCTCGACAGGGAGCTTAAGGTTGCTTCCGGAGCCAATCTGTTGACCGGGCTGATGGGCGGTACCGTTGCTTCTCTTTCGCTCAGCCAGACAACTCTGAATCATCAGATGGGAGGGCAGGGTAAAGCTCCGGTGATTATTGCGGCTGTTGTGCTTTTGCTGTTCTGTGTTGCCGGTAATGCTGTCTGGGCGTTTTTGCCGCTGCCTGCGGTTGCTGTTGTGCTGATTTATCAAGGCCTGGTCTTTATGGATCAGTGGCTCTATAAATCCCGAAGCCGTTTTGGTGCGATGGATTACCAGATTATTGCGCTGATCTTTGCCGTGATTATTTTGAGTGGTTTTCTGCCTGCGGTCCTCCTGGGTACGCTGATTACTATCCTGATGTTTGTTCGTCAGTACAGTCGGTTACGTGTGATTCACCACAATACGGATGCAACAACCCTGCGTAGTCGGGTTGAGCGTCCGCTCCGCCATAAGAAAGCGTTGGAGAAATATGGTGATCGGGTACGTATTGTCCGTCTGAAAGGCTTTCTCTTCTTTGGTACGGCCTATACGCTGCTTGAAGAGCTGAAAACCATGCTTCAGCCGCCCTGTGTTTTTATGATTCTGGATTTTTCCCGAGTGAGCGGGACCGATTCATCCACAGCGAATGCCCTTTTGCGGCTGCATCAGGCTTGCGTGCAAAAGAAGATCATTCTGATTCTGACTGCCGTGCCCTATGAGCTGAAGCAGCTGCTGGAGTCCTCTGATCTGAACATGCTGGAAGATGGCGAGGAGACGAGCCTGACCACACGGGGGCTTATGGATACCGTCGGTCTTTTTGTTAACTGGGATCGTGCTCTGGAGTGGTGTGAGAATGAACTGATCAGTCGTTTGCCCACCAATGAGTCTGGCGAATATACCCTGGAATCCGTTCTGAAAGAGCGTTTGGATCTATTGCCTTACGAAGTTGTTCACCTGGTGCGTTATTTCGAGCCTGTTGAGGCACAGACTGGGGAAACGTTTATTCAGCAGGGTGATAAAGCTGATTCTTTGTATCTCATCACTAAGGGTAAGGTCGATATTGAACTTGAGATTGGTGAGGAGAATCGTCAGCGTCTCAAAACCATGATGCCGGGCACTATTATTGGTGAGATGGGCGTTTATACCGGTGGCGTTCGCACGGCTTCAGCAACCGCTGTTGTGGATACTCAGCTGATGCGCCTGACGGCCAAATCTCTTCAGGAAATGGAAACCCACAACCAGCTGATGGCGGTACGTCTGCACCGTTTTGTGGTGATGTTGCTGACTCAGCGACTGAGCGACTCTAACAAGGTTCTGGAAGAGTTGTTCGATTAAGCATCATTGGTTTGATCGATAAAAAACGGGCCGGTTACTGATCTGTAACCGGCCCGTTTTGCTTATAAGCCTATACGCCTTCCTGCTTGTTTCCTGGTTAGCCCATGTGGATTCGCTTACCGTCTACCTGCACATCTTTTCGGGCCTTGATGATGGTGTGTTCGGCACGAAGAGAGGCGGTTTTGTCGACACGCTGAACAAGGCTTCCGGCTTGTTGCTGATCAGCTTCTTTGACAACACGGTCACTTCGGGTAAAGCGCTGCCGGATGGTCTCAGCTTTTTGCTCAACCCAGTCTGCGATAAACTTTAAGCGCCCAACGTTACTTTCCGCTTCTTTGGCCTGAAAAAATAGACTCAACGTCCGGAAACGAGTTGATAGATTATTAATGGCAAGTTTCTCGGAGTTCAGCTCCAGTTGGTCTGGTGTTTGAATCTGAACGCCATTTTGACCATTAATTTTAATCGCACCATCAGACGTAATACAGAGATCTTCTGCTATGGCTAATTGCAAAGGCAGGTCAGAGGTCCGGGATAATATTTGACTGATAAAGCAATCCTGAGGGGTTACAGTCAGAAGAACCAGATCTCCTATTTCGGGTTTTGCTAGGCAGTCAAAAGCCCGTTTAGCTTCAAAAGGTAAGCCTTCAGCTAAAACCGAATAGTTATCCTTAGCTACCTCGTTGATTGTTCCGGATAAAAACCTGACCTCAGAAATAATCGGTGCATTGTCAGATATTGTGCCCACAGGGTGTGATGTTACGTTTTGATTTTGTTTCATGGTTTACCCCATCAACATCACTTTATTTTGAGCTGGCTTTAGCGTATTGCCCGGTGGTCCATTCTGAGGTGAACCGTTTTGTCCGGTAATTGCACTCATCTTGGTCGCAGGCTGACCTTCAATCATGACCTTGGCGCTTCCCATCAGGTGGCGGCACTCAGACATGATTTTGCTGGAGATAAGTCCCCCTGCAACCCCGGCTGTATCTCCCATACTTAATGGAATGATGGTTTTAAGGGAGTGTCCCGGCATATTGGCAATCATCACTTTCTTTGATGCTGTGCCGGGATTGGCCATCATGCCCTGGGCCTGATTTGGAAAGGGTGTCGGAATCGGAGGTGCAGGCGGTGCCGGAACTTTGCAGACATCCGGCATCATCATGCACATATGACCTTGTTGATTATTCGCAAACATAGTCTGCCTCATCTCCCATAAATAAAATGACTGTTGGTTGTCGAAGCGGTCAGTTAATGAGCCTATTTCTTTGGCGCTGGTTTTTTCCAGCTTTCGGCATCAAGTTTCTTCTCATCAGTCTGAAGTGCTGATTTACGGTTAGAGCCGCTCCAGTCCGTATCTTCTTCTGTAATATTATGCAGATTGCAGCGTTCCAGTTCGCAATGACTGATGACAGCCTGACTCAGATTCGCGTTGCTCAAATCCCCATAGCGGAGCATACAACCGTCAAAGTTGGCATTTTGGGCATCAACATCCGTTAGTTGAGCCATTTCAAGGTTACTTCGGCTTAGCCTCGTTTTTACCAGCGTAGTGCCCTGGAAACTGCTTTTATCGAGCTGACTGTTTGCCAGATTGCTTTCTGACAGATCGACCTCTGAAAAAAGCGCTCCGGTGGCGATGACGCTTTGCAGGTTGGTTTGCCTGAGATTTGAGCCGGTGAAGTTCGTTTGAACCAGCTTTGCTTCTGACAGGTCGCATTGGCTGAGATTAGAGTTCAATATCTGGGTCATCGACAGATCTCTTCCGGCAAGCGTGGCCTGACTAAGATCGCATTCGCTGATCAGCAGCGTCTCCAGGCTGTTTTCCCTAAAAGGAAAAGGCTGTAGTTGGCAGTTAAACAGGCTGATTCTGAAGAGGTTACCACCGGTAATCAGGCTGCTATGGAACGTATGCTGAGTAAACGACGCATGCTCTAAATCGGCATCGGTAAACTTACAGGTGTTCCACTGACATTCATTGAACCCTGCCTGTTTGAACAATGGCAATGTCAGTTGGCAGCTTTCAGTGATCGTCTGATGCCATTCACTATTGCTGAAATCGCATTTTTCAAAAGTACAGGCAATGAAGCGACAGCCGATAAAATTGCAGTTCTCGAAATCATTGGCCGTGAAGGTACATTGGTCAAACAGACAGTTGACGAACTGGCCGAAGCGCCAATCAATCTGGCTGGATGAGAGCCTGCTGAATGCGCAGTCATAGAAGCGGCCATAAGCCATATCAGCCTGAAATAAGCTTTTCTTTGCCCATTGTAGTTGATTGACTTCCTGGTCTGATTTGACCTTAAGTTGAAGCTCTTGCTGAGTCTCAGGTGGGTTCTCTTGAGCAGAATTTGTGTTCATTTAAGGATGCCAGTCAGCCAGGATTGTCTGGTTAAGGTTTGCTCTGAAAAAACTATTATCGCCCAATATAGCCTGATAGAAATCGACACCATAGAGGTTTGCTGAGTCGAACTCTGTTCCGGTCAGCCGCGCGCTGATCATTAAGGCGTTCATCAGGTTGCTGCCATAAAGATCCGCAGCGTTAAGGTTGCTTTTGGTCCAGACACTTCTTGGGGCGTTAATACGGTTCAATATAGCTCCATTGAGTTCTGTATCGCAGAAATTAGCGTTCTCCAGTCCACATTCCGATAGGTTGCCTTCATTTAAGCTGGCCTCTGCAAAGCTGGCATCATCCAGCTTGCAGGCAATAATTTTGGCTTTGTTGAGGTTGCACCCGCCCAGAAAGCGGGCGTTGGTCAGGTCAGAATCCAGAATAGATATTGCGGGTAGTTCACAGCTAACCCAGCTGGCAGCGATGCCTGTACACTTCTCTAAATGACACAGGGATAGCGAGCAGTCATAGAAGCTGGATTCATCAAAAATACATTGTTCGCCGCTGACCGAATCAAATTTTGAACCGGTATAGTTACTGTCTGCCCCGTTGATCTGCAGTGCTTTTATGTTGCTAAGGTTGCATTCAAGCCATTCACTTTTCGAGATGTTTGTATCGTTCAGACTCACATTATTTAACGCGCAGCTTTGCCAGTTTGATTCGCTAAGATCAGACCCCGTAAAGTGGCAGTTGGTAAGTTGGCAATGTTCAAAATGAGTGGATTTGAGGTCGCAATCATTAAAGCGGCAGTCAACAAATTGGCACTGTCGAAATGACCAGCTAACCAGTGAAATCTCTGAAAGGTCAAGCTCTGAAATGACGGCGTTTGTCATTTCCTGGTCGTTAGGCATGGCTTCTTTATTCTCAAGAAGCTGCAGAAACATATCCGTATTCATCGATCACCCTTTAGTATTTTTTTGATCGACTCTTTCAGCAGGTCGATTGCAATGTCGTCGGGAGAAGGCGGTTTATCCTCACTTTGCGGTGTCAGAGGATGCAGGCGATTAAGCTCAGCCATAACGGTATCAAGATGCTGATCGACCTCTTCAGCAGGGATGCTCTTAAGGTCATCTTCTGAAGCCTTTCCTGCTAAGGTTCTCTTAAGCGCCTGATGCTGTTCATCGGACATGCTGTCGGGTTTGTTGGCAAGCTGATCCTGTAAGGCCTGCTGCCCTTGCTGTGTTTTTTGTTCTGCTAATTGGCTGGCTTGCGCCGGGTTGTCCTGAATGCCATCCAGGGCGGCCAGATCTTCTGAGTCCGGGAACTTTTCTTTCAGTAGGGCCATAAGAGCGGCTTTATCGTCGCTTTCGTCATTAAGCGCATCATCAAGTTGCTCCGGAGATATACCGAGTTGAGCGAGGGCTTCCTTAATTTTTGCCATAGCGCTCTCAAACTTCTGGGCGACTTCTTCCGGGCTGGGGCCTGCATCCGCAGATTCAGAAGTTACAGAATCCGGGGAGGCGCTTGCAGATCCTCCTGTGCCGCCTTTTGCTGCTGCCGCTTTAGCGGCCGCAGCCAGTAAGCCGCCTAGCCCCAATGCTCCAATAGCAGCTGTTCCCGGTGGCAATGGCGCGGGCTTTTCATCGTCTGGGGTGCTGAGTTTGCTGAGTGCTTGTCGTGATATAAAAAGCGTGGATACGCTTTCGGGTCTCAGTGGTTGGTAATTCTCAATCTGATCATCATCCAGAAGGTCATTCACTCTTGCGTGAGCGTGTTCCTGATAATGTGTTATGGGTTCCTTTTCTTCATTTCGGTCAGTGTAGGCTGCCTGCAGTAAACTGACTTCTTCACCATCGAATGTCCCGATGGGAAGTTCAGCCCGAGCTATTAAAACCGCCATGTTTGCTTCCGGCAGAAACAGGACGGTATCAGCAGGGCAGTCAAGCAACTGATCGGGTTTGTTGCTCACCTGGGCCAGTAAATGGAAATGAAAAGCCGGTAACCGTCCTTCGATTTGCCTGAAGGTCGGGTGCATATTTTTGATCAGATAGGGTTCGTTCCCCTGAAGATGATGGGGAAGCCATTGATCCGGTGCAGCCTGCATGAAAAAGTCAGGCTGAAGGTTACTGGCAAAAAAGGGAGCTTCATGCTTTTGCCAATGATCACCGTAACTGCCCCAGAGTTTCTTTCGCGGCATCCAGTCAACACTGGTTGCGCCTAGGCTGGCCGGCTTAGGTGTATGACCGGGGCGGGAAACCAAGTCATTATGGTACTCAACCTGAGGTAATGGATCACCTGATGAGGGATCAAAGCCGATACCGATTGGGTTTTGCAGGTAGTTGTTCCCACCAAAAGCGTTACCGTAACTGATTTCCAGCTCGGTGATCGGTTCTGGTATCGTCGGCGTCAGAATTTTTCGCCAGAAGCGGGGACCTGTAACGGTAAGTCGTTTCTTTAGATCCTGAAACCGGATTTCAACGTCACCGGCGCTGACGGCAAAGCCATCAGGCGCATGAAACTTACCATAGACAAGATACTCGGCTTTCGGCTTGGGGAAGCCGATATCGAACACGGCATCGTTGGCGATATTGTCAGCAATAGCCTGCCACATATCCTGAGCAGAGTAGGGAAGCCCGGTTATTGCTGCGGGTTCGTAGCCGTTATGCAGCGGGACACCCATTAACAGAGTAACCGCAAGTCGCTGTTGATTCTTCCAACCGTAAGGGTAGGTTTGGATAGTGATTTCTGGTGGTGTGATTAGCTGCATATCGGATTAGCCCAGTTGAACCAAGGTGCCCTTAACAGACACCTTTGTACTGGAAGTAAGATCAACTCCTGCGGAGGCGACTTTAACTGAGTTACCACCAGACTTGATGGTTGTTCCTGTGCTTGCGATTGCAACAGTGTTATTGTTTTTCCCTAAGTCAACCTGCGCTGAGTCGATTTTTGCGGATTCTGATGCAGAAACTTCAAATTCTTTAGACGAAATTTTGGATGTTTCCGTTGCTGTAGTAGTAACATTTTTTCCTTTGAGAGTGAGATCGTCATTGGCTGTAATGTCAGTTCTTTTTGTGTGGCTCAACGTTGCTTTTTCATCGGTAAGTTCAAGTTTTTGAGTATCAGAGGCACTTGTTTGAAGGCTGAGGATGGATTTTTTGTCGCCATGCGACAGTTCTAGCTCTGCTTTTGGAAAGGGTTTGTATTTGATTTCAAAAAAATTTGAATCGATATCTTTAACTGATTGGGCAAGCGAGGCTATTCCAGCTGCCACTCCTGCCCCAGTAACAATACCTGTTATTGGGGTGGGTAAAACTTCGCCTGATACGGCTGTGAAAGTTGTTCCAGCCTTTAGGTCTATCGACTCTTTGACACCTTTCTCATATTCACCGGCGAAAAATTCGATTTCTCTGGCTGCCTTAGAAAGGCTAAGACCAATTCCGGTTAAATCGACACTCATTCTAACAAGGCTGGCATCCAGCTCTAAACTAAAACCTGACAGTTTGGCATCAATATCTGCGCCATACACTCCAGCTGAAATATTTGATGTTAAGGCTTGCCCTTCCATGGCTGCATGGCCGACGTGGACAGAATAGGATTCACCATAAAGCCTGTCTTTAGCTACTCCCCTTTGATAGTCATAAGTATCACCAATAGTTTTAGAGGTCAGCATTTTATCAATATCGTCATCGCTAAACTTTTCGTCGATCGGAAAGTTACCGTCCCAGTCGGTTACGCTGTCTGGATCTACGTAGTTGATCTCGTAGGCATTTCCATAGCTAAAGTCTTTAGAACCGCCAAAGGTATGGGTATTACCATCGTTCCAAAAGTACTTTTCACCGAATTCTCTTTGAATAAAGTATTCTCCGCTTCTTTCTTCCGCAGCCGTCATTTCATCCCCCAGCATGCCGGTGTCATCGGCTTTTTGAAAAGTGGTGAGGTTGCGTTCATTTAATAGGTCTTTTGCAATGTCGCTTCCATCCAGCAAATTGAGCGGTTGTGTTCCTGACACGTTTGTTCCGTCAGTCATATCTGCAGAATCTTCACCTTCAGCCGGTGTGGGGGCTTCGTGCAGGGCATCGCTTAGATTTGAACTGGTCACAAGGGTTACTTGGTAACCTCCGCCTATTTCCTGATAGTAGCCGCCGGATGTCATCATCATGATGCCGTTACCATTGATTGGGTTGGCGGCACCTAGGTGAAAGTAACTGTTACTGTTTGGCGAGTAGAGTTTAATACGTTCGGAGTCAGCCTCATCCTCCATCTCAATGATGTTGTTGGCCGCTGTTTTGATCTTATTTTGTGTGTGGTTGTCTTCCCGGACAACGCTGGGTTTCGATGCATTAGGGACTGCACCGGTAATCACAGGCCGATCTGGGTCACCACCGATAAAACTCAACAACACTTCAGCACCTTTCAGCAGGGGGAAGTGCATGCCGCTGTTATCACCGGCGTTGGGCTGTGACATGGGAATCCACCATGATGCCTGCGCACCATCGCGTCCTTTACGATCAAAAGGTAGGACAACCTTATAACGCCCCCGGCGGTCCAGATGAGCATATTGACCATCCCCTTCAGAATCGACGATAGCATTCAGGACACCATAGAAACGGGGTTTATCTGTACGTTGTTCAGGGCGAAACTGAACGTCAGCATTAATGGCCTGAATCGTGTTGCTGTAGGGCTGTTCGTTGATCTGATGGATCTGGCTAAGGTCAGGAGCATAACCGTTATGACTGACACTGATAGGGGTGTATTCGCAGTTAAGTTTGCCAAGGGGGTGGCAGGTTAGGCTTAACGGGAATGCCGGACTAATTTCAACATCTAGGGAATTGCCAAAAAAACGCGTTTTCTGCATTAAAAGCTCTTCAGCACGAATATCTGCCAGTTCCATTGCTTCATCGAGATCCAGAAGATTGTCGCAATAACGGAAGACTTCTCCCATACCGTTGTCGTCAATAAGTGCTTTTGCAGAAAGATCAACTGATGGTTGGTCATTGTTATAGTCTTTTACAATAACTTCTTTTGGAACCCTTTGGTTATTTTGGGTCCACAGGAAGATTACCGGAAAACCTTTTTTGTATGAATTGCCTGTAATAGAAGAATAGATGGCATTATGTTTTTCTGCTGGGTGTTGATTGTTTTTATTACAAAAGATGACTTTTGTTTTTTGGTTGTTTTCTTCAAAATAAAAATAAACCCCTTCGCGTTCAGTAATGCGTTTCAGGAAATTATAGTGACTTTCACCAAATTGACAGCGGTAGTCCCATTTTCGGTAGCTGCTGATCAGGCTTAGGTCATATTCATCTGAAGTTAGTCCTGCTTCGTCAAATAGTAATATCAGGGTTTCAGAAAGATTGAGACCTAAATAAACTTCGTTGGTGGTAAATTGCGTTAGCAGCCAGAGACGGGGCACTAAAGTTGCTTCATATAAGTAGCCATTTTCTGTGGCCTTCAGGTAATTAAAATTCGATAAAATACCGTTAAAACTGCGCTTTTTGCCGTATCCTTCTATGGTGAATGTGCAATTGCCCTCAAGTAACGCATCAGTATCCAGTGCATCGGAGTGGCTGATAAGCTGGATGTCAAACTGATAAAGATCCCCCAGACTTTCTGTGCCGTTAAACTGCAAAACTCGAAACTCGTCGCTGACAATGCTATCGCACTGGAATGAAAAGTTGACATCGGACGAGAGGCTCATATTGTTACCTATATATTACTAATATTGTGAATGTGGGCATTGCTCATAGTGTAGCAGTCTATTTTCTAGCGATTGGCAAGTGCATAACTACATCAGTCGAGTATGTTTTTGAAACGGTTGTGATGCAATATTATGAACTCGGTCATAAAAATGTTTAAAACTTTATTTTGTAATTTACATTGTTTTTACTTTATCTTACAAAGGTTAAACGTAAGTTTGCCCTAAAGTTTTGCACTGCATTGGGTCGTCAGACATTGATTGGTGGTGCCAGGGCTTAACGATAATAAACCCGGAGTAGTGACGGATGGCTAGCAAAAATTCAGGGTCGGTGGCACCGAAGGAAAGAATTAATATTTCCTATCGCCCGGCTACTGGCAGTGCAAAAGAGCGTGTAGAGCTCCCTTTTAAGGTTTTGGTGATGGGGCAGTTTACGCCTGCTTCTGATGCGGAGTCTCTTGATGAGCGCGCGATTAAGAATATCAATCGCACTAATTTTGATGAAGTAATGTCCGCTATGAATCTGAAGCTGGATTTTGCAGTTCCTAACAAATTAGATGCCGATGGTGACGATATTGCGGTCAGTTTAGACCCGAAAAGCCTGAAGGATTTTGAGCCTGATAGCATTGTTCAGGCTGTCCCAGAGTTGCAGAAGGTTCTTGAGCTACGGGAGGCTCTTAAAGCTCTTAAAGGGCCGTTGGGTAATACTCCGAAAATGCGTAAAACGATCCAGTTGATGTTGGAAGATAAAGATTCCCGTAAGCAGCTGATGCAAGAACTTGGTCTGAAGAAGTAGGGGCGGCAAGATGAGCGAAGAGACTCAGGTACAGGAAAACACGCAATCTCAGCCTTTGGTGGGGGAGATTCTTGAGTTTACCCGTCTTGCTGAGCAAGACGAAGGTTATGAGCTGGCCCGTCAGGGTGTTGAAGCAATGCTTTCCGAGCTATTGACCAAATCAGAACCGATTGAGCGGGTTGATAAATCACTGGTTGATCAAATGATTGATGAGTTGGATCAGCGCCTTGGTCGGCAGTTGGACGAAATTCTTCATAATGATGACTTTCAGAAGCTTGAAGCCGCTTGGCGTGGTCTTGCGTTTTTGGTAAATCGTACAGACTTCAATGAGAATATTCGTGTCGAACTTTTAAATGTCGATAAAGACGAGCTGTTGGAAGACTTTGAAGATGCACCGGAACTGAACCAGACGGCGATGTTCCAGAAAGTATATACCGAAGAGTATGGCCAGTTCGGTGGAGAACCCTATGGTGTTCTGGTGGGGGGGTATGAGTTTGGCCCAAGTGCTCAGGATGTTAAGTTGCTGGAGAGTTTATCTGGTCTGGCCGCTGTGACCCATGCTCCTTTTATCGCATCAGCCGGCCCATCTTTCTTTGGCCTGAACGAGTTTGATGAGCTGCCGGATCTGAAAGAGCTGGATTCTATGTTTGAAGGCCCTCAGTACCTGAAATGGCGCGGCCTTCGCGATACCGAGGATTCACGTAATCTTGGTCTGACTCTGCCGCGTTTTATGGGGCGCCTTACCTACGGTGAGAATAAGCCGGTTAAGAGTTTCAGTTATACTGAGGAAGTTGATCAAAAGTCAGATTATCTGTGGGTTAATGCTGCATATGCTTATGCAACTCGTCTGGTGGACAGTTTTGCTCAATACCGTTGGTGCCCCAATATAATTGGACCTCAATCAGGTGGTGCCGTCACAGACTTAGCGGTGCATCTTGTAGATGTTGATGGGACATCTGTTCTGAATGGTCCAGTGGAAACCTTTATTTCTGATCGCAAAGAGTACGAACTCTCTGAGTTGGGCTTTATTCCTTTGACTCAGCGCAAGAACGCAGATAATGCGACCTTTTTCTCCTCAAGTTCTGTACAGCGCCCTAAACAATTTGGCACTGAGCCTGAAGAACGCCAGGCCGAGCTGAATTACCGTCTGGGTACTCAATTGCCTTATCTCTTTATTATCAATCGGTTAGCTCACTATATTAAGGTTTTGCAGCGAGAAAACCTTGGCAGCTGGAAGAGTAGGGCGGATCTTGAGGGAGAGTTAAATAAATGGGTTCGGCAGTATGTTGCTGATCAGGAAAATCCATCGCCAGCGACAAGGAGTCGTAGACCCTTAAGGAAATCTCAAGTTACTGTTACTGAGATTGATGGCGAAGCTGGCTGGTATCAGGTTGGTCTGGAGGTTACGCCTCACTTCAAGTTTATGGGGGCTAACTTTACTCTATCTCTGACCGGTCTTTTGGACCGTGTTTAACCCCTAAAATGCTGAGGATGTTTTTATGCCAAGTGAAATTTTCTTAACGATAGAAACAGAAGACGGGGAGTCTCTCTCCGAGGGCGCTTCAACCGAAGACAGTATTGGCGCTTTTGCCAAGACCGAACATGAAGACGAGATTTTCGTTTTTGGCTTTGATCATAAGGCAATTATTCCCACAGACCGTTTGAGCGGTCAGGTAATGGGTAATCGTAAGCACGAATACTTGGAAATTCGTAAGCTGATTGATAAAAGTTCGCCTTTGTTGTTTCAGTGTATTGCAGAGCCTAAAGCCCTTACCTGCACGCTTGAGTTTTTCAGACCTGCGGATACTGGCAGCGATGGGCAGCCTGTTCATTATTACACTATTGAGCTGGAAGGGGCTAAGGTTGTATCTATTCGCACTTGCTCACCAAATATGCTTGATCCTGCAAATGACGGATTTCCGGCATTTGAAGAGGTCCGCTTCACCTACAATAGCATTACTTGGAGCCATGAAATCGCTTCCAGTACTGCTATTGATAATTGGGCCGGCGCAGAGTAGTTATTGTGAGTAGCGTTGTAAAAAAACAAACCTCAATGCCAATGGCGAAGGACTCGCTGCTAATTGCGGTGGGTCCTTCTGGCCTCTCAGCTTGGGGTTCAAAAGCAGCAAAATGGCTTATGCCGTTTTGTCTGCTTTTTTTGTCTGCTTGTACAGTTTGTCCGCCCTCCAAAGACAGCTGGGGTGGCGGTATTCCCGCGAAGCCTGAAAAGCAAAAAATTGAGGCTGATGCCTCTGAAGCTAATAGCAAGGCGGGTTTATGGATATGGCAGGACGGCGCTGACCAGTGGAAATACAGTGCCCGAGAGAAGCCCCTTGCTCCTGGTAATCAGTGGGTTTATGAGCCTCGTTCGATTCTTTTAAGAGTAAAAGCGACTGACCGGCTTAATCTCTATATGGGGCAACCTCATACATTAAGTTTAAAAGTTATTCAGTTAACTAATCCTGCGATTGTCTCTGAATTACGTGAAAGCCCTTTTGGCTTGTCTGATCTGATGGCAGCGAAAGGCAAAGAGTTATCCGCCAGTATCGTGCGGGAAGACACCTTGGCAATTGATCCGGGAAGTAATAAGACTTTGGTTTTGGCGCGTGAGCAAGGTGTTCGCTACCTTGCCCTAGTTGCGGGTTATTTTGAAATGGAAGGCAAGAAGAGTGTTCGGATTGTTCCTATTCCTTCTGTTCAGGCCCGAATACTTCCCTGTTATGACACAACCCCTTGGCCTTTTGGCGACCCACCGCCACCAGCGCCGGATGATGTTCCTGCGCGTCTGAAACTTTGGTTGGGTATGGATCCGACTGAAATAAAAAACCTTCAGGTGCAGGCGTATTAGCGGTTTTTGGCGTGTTTAGCCTGAACCATTGAACAAAGAATGCAATGCTGTAAATGATTCGGCAACCCGCTGATCGTTTCGCCGGATGTTCCGTCATTCCGGATGGCAGCCAAGACGGATATGAAAGGATATAGGCAGGATTCACTTTGAATACGAATAAACCACTGTTCTGGCATCAGGGCCTGTTTCTGCAGCCAAACCATTTCCAGTATCAGGATGCATATAACGAGTTTATCCAGTCGGTTATCCGTCGCACCGTTGCGCCTTTGGCCTGGGGGGTTGCCAGCTCTAGATTGGATACCTCGAATCTTGATGCTGGCATGGTAGGGTTTAGTCAACTCCGAGTTTTGTTTCAGGATGGTACTCTGTTTTCATTTCCTGAGAATGCTCGCCTTAGCGGGCGAATCTTTGAAGGGCCAGTCTGGGGGGATCGTAATAAGCCGTTGCGGATCTATCTGGGTATCAAGAAGCGTAATGAAGAGCCCTTGGTTCAGCGCGAGCTTCCCGGGGGAGATGATAGTACGCTGAACAGTCGCTATGTGGTTGATGTTCAGAATGCGACATTGACAAACCGTTATGAACAAGCCGAGAGAGTCGATGCACAGGTCTTATCACTTGAAGGTAAGTTGTGGTTTGAGTCAGAGCTGGATCATGCTTCCGGTTATGATCTGATCCCTGTTGCTCAGCTGATCCGTACTGGTGATCAGATCAAACAGGATGAAAGCTTTATTGCCCCTTGCATCACAATGCGTGGTGATCAGAATCTGGTTGAGTTATTAAGGGGAATTCGCGAAGAAGTTCTGTCGCGTACCCGTCAGCTGGAAGAGTATAAACAACCCGCGACCAGTTACACTGTTTCGGAATTTAACCCCCGTCAAATGCGCTACCGTCTGGCACTGCAGGTGATGGCGCGGTATGTGCAGTCTCTGACGCACCTGCTTGAGATACCTGACCTGACTCCTGAGCGAGCTTATGGATGTTTGCGGGAGTTGATTGCGGAGCTTTCTGTTTTTACACCGCTTTCCAGCTCTACCTGCGAAATTGCTCCGGAAAACATTGTTCTTCCGGCCTATAACCATCTGAATCTTGGTGGCTGCTTTGCAGTTGCTCACACACTGATTCATCGGTTGTTGAATGAGATCACCGTTTCCTCGGAAGCAATGGTTAGTTTTGAGCGCTTGGATGCTTCGAGCTTCCGGGGGGCGTTAGGTAGTGACATGTTGGAGCGCAAAGGTACTTACTTCCTGATTCTGCGCACCGAACAATCACAGGATGCCTGGTTAGAAGATTTTCGCCGTTACTCTAAATTGGGAGCGGAAAGTCAGGTGGCTCTTTATCAGGCCCGTGCACTGCCGGGTATTGGTAAGCGGTTGCTGAACAGTCGTCCTGAAGGTCTGCCAAGTCGTCCCAATTCCCATTACTTCAGTTTGGATGTTGCATCCGGTCTATGGCAAAGCGTGGAAAGTGATGCTTGTCTGAGTCTGATCTGGCCTGGTGCCCCTGACGATCTGAAAGTCGAACTGGTTTCACTCAGAGGTTAACCATGCACCTGATCGATAGTTTTGTAGATGTGCTGGTTTTTGTCCAGCAGCAGAAAAAGCTGATTAATGATGGGCAGCAGCCTTCATTTGAGGAAGTCCGGCTGAATGTGGAGCGTCTTTTAACGGAAAAATCCACGCTGCATCTGGAAGGAGGTTATCAGTCAGAGCACTATGACGAGGCTCGTTTTGCCGTTGTTGCTTTTATTGATGAAGCCTTGTTGGACAATGCCTGGAACGACTCTGGTCGGTGGGCTGCAGATCTTCTGCAGCGCAACTATTACCACACGGCGTCAGCGGGCATTGAGTTTTTTGATCGTCTGGCCGGGCTTAACATGATTGACCCGGCACACAGGGATATCCGGGAAGTATATTACTACTGCTTAGCTCTTGGTTTCAGTGGGCGTTACTTTGATCGCTCGGAACGCGCCAGTCTTGAGCGCATTCGTCTGGACACTTTTCAGCTGCTGATGGCTGGCCAGAATGCGCGCCTGAAAGATGACGGAGAGCTACTCTCCCCGGAAGCTTACCCTTCAAATGGTGAGCAAAAAACAGAAGTTAAATCCGGTCGCTGGACCCCCTTTATTTTTGGAGTTCCGGTTCTGGTTCTGGTGGTTACCTATGTCGCTATGAAACTTGATGTCGTAGGTATGGCCAATCAACTGGTTTCCCTGATCTGATCAGGGTTGTTGCGGACTTAGAATAAGAAGACGGATCGTGAAAACATTTCTTCGAGTGCTTTTTTATCTGCTTATCTGGCTGGTGATCTTCGCGGTTACCATCGGACTAGCACTGTTTCTTGGCTTCACGCCTCAGCAAGGTGTTGTCGCTGCAATTGGTATCTTTCTGCTATGGCTGACCTACAGGCTGATTAAGCGCCTGCTGATTCGTCTGCATGCGAAAGGACGTATCAAACAGCTGATTCGCTTAGGGCGCAAAGATGAAGCTGAGGAGCAGCTCAAGGCTGATACTTCAGGTTTGGAGCGACGCTTTACCTATGCGATGCGTTTTCTAAAGCGTAGCCCTAACACCCACGCTTCTGACCCTGTTTATCAGTTGCCTTGGTCTGTGATGCTACCAGCGAAGCGCGATGATGCTGAACGTATGGTGTCCGCTGGTCAGTTGGTACTTCCCTCGGGTCATAAAGATATTTTTACGGGTGATGATTGCCAGACTGAATGGTGGCTACACAACGAAGGCGTTGTATTGCAGACCCCATCGGGCATCTGTGCCAGTGGTGGAGCACTAAATCCTGAATGGGGGCGTTTGCTGGAGCTGCTGGCGTCCCGTCGACCGGCTGAACCGATCAGCCATGTTCTGCTGACTGTCTCTTTGGCTGATATTCAGTCTAAAAATGATGATGAGCTTTACCAGCAGGGGATGATTCTTCGCGAACGTCTTGATCAGATGATTCAGACATTGAAGGTGAATGCCCCCGTCTACCTTGTCTTTAATGATCTGGAGTTTTTTGACGGTGGACGTTCTCTGCTCAACTATCTGCCAGAGCAGATGCGGGACCAGGCCTTGGGGCGTCACTTCCCTCAGGATGGTGATCAGCTGGAAACGGAAACCCGTGTTAACAGTGCATTGGACAGCCTTGCAGAACAGTTAAAGCAGCTGAATCTTGAGCTGATGGGAAGAGGTGTTGTTGATGACGCCATTATGATGCTGCCCTCAGAGCTTGAGCAGCTTAGATCCGGTATTCGGGCCTTCACCAAAGGTGTCTTTCAGAACAGCGTTTTTCAGGCTTCGCCGCATCTTCGTGGTGTCTATTGGATGGGCGCGGAGGGCAGTTCTTCCGACAGTGAATCTAAAGTTGGCTCAGGATTGTTCGTAAAAGAGTTTTTCACAGAAGTTTTGCCGAGAGACCGGGGGCTGGTGAATAAAATTCCTGCCGCTGTTCGTGCTGAACGCTGGATTCGCAATCTTTGGTTTACCGGCTTTGCTTCTATCATGGCGGTGCTTTGGGTCGCTCTTATTTATACCTATATCAGCGATAAGGGTTTTATCGAATCGTTAGAACAGCAGTTTGCCGGGCAGATTGTTCAGCGCAGCGATCTGGTCGGAAATATAAGAAATGGTGAACAGTTTGTTGAGTTGATCCAGTCTTTGGAACAGCACAGCTTTTTCCCTTGGATTGATGACGCAACATCCGAACCTGTCTTTGTTGGTAAGTTGAAGGCTATTTATGTCGACCGGGTTTGGAACGATCTGGTGATGCCTGTGGATCGTCGTATTGAGCGTTCTCTCAATAAGGCGCTTTTCGATAATAAATTACCGCCAGAGGAGGCTGCTCAGGAGATCGCACGATACGTCGGTATTCTGGTGCGTGAGATTAATATCCTTCAGGACTTTCTGGCAGGTAAAGATTTTGAGACCTTGTCTGCTTTGCCACCTCTTTATCAGGCGGAAGATGAGCTTCTGCATGAAGAATTAGCTGAGTCTGAGTTTGACAGTCTTAACAGCCTCTATCTGAAGATGCTGTACTGGTCCTCATCGACCGATAGCTATGAAGCAACCTTGCAACGCAAGCAGCGCTTACTAAAACGTATTCTAGCAGATCACCCAGACAACCTGAACTGGTTGGTAAATTGGGGGAACACTGCGGGAAAGTCCAATGAGGTCAGGCTAGCAGACTTTTGGCAAGGAAGTGTGCCCCTGGACCGTTCTATTCAGGTTGCGCCTGCATTTACATTGGCAGGTAAGGCGATGATTGACGATTTTATTTCGCAGATTCTGGCGACAGATCAGGCTGCTGAGAAGATCAATGCACTGATACCGGGTTTTCAGGAAAGTTACCGTAAGCGCTATCTGGATGCCTGGAGTCGGTTTGCACTTAATTTCTACCAGGGAACAGAGGGGTTATCCGGTCCTTTGGATTGGCAGAGTGCGGTTGATACTCAGGCCACGGGACGGAATCCTTTCTTTAATCTGTTGGATCGAATGGCAGAGGAGCTCAAGCCTTATGAAAAGATGGAAGAAAAGCCTGATTGGTTGTTCCTGATTTTCTACTACAAACAGATGGCAGCTTATGCCCCAGCAGATAAAACCGATGCCGGAGGAAATGGCGCACTGGCTAAGCTCGCTCTAAAGGTTGTTGGTAAAGCCGGGGCTGCTGGTAAAGCGGTAGCTAAAGCGGGCAAGTCAGCCATGAAAACGCAAAAGAAGCTTAATAAAGGAAAGAAAGGAGGGAGTGGCGCCCCTTCTGATGAAGAGCGTTTAGCGGTGCTTGAGCAGGCCGGTACGCTGTTTGGTGAGTATAAGCAGCTGATTGAATCTATAGTGTTTAACTCAGGAATACGTTCTACATCTTTTACCTCTGTGTCCGGTTTGTATTCGAATCCTGATAACCCTGCGGCTGGTGAGACGGCTTTGGCTCAAAGCTATGCCCGAATGCAAACTCTGCAAGGAATGCTGGGTAAGCGCAGCCGTCAGAACGAAGCTTTTTGGGCGGTATTCTCTGGCCCGGTACGTTTGTTTCGTGACTATATGACTCAGGAGGCTGCTTGCGAGTTGCAGGAGCGTTGGGAAAATAACTTTCTTGCGGGTATGCAAGGTGTTCCGGCCTACAAGCGCACTGGTTTTCTCTACGGTGAGGGTGGACACCTGTGGAGTTTTAAGGATGCCCAGTTAGACCCGTATGTAAAACCTAAATTTGGTGCAGGGTTTGTACCGGTTAAAGCATCCGGAAAGGCTTTTCCACTTGAGACAGATCTGCTTGAATATTTGGCCCGTGGCGATGATTTTCGTAAACAGCAGCAAAGTCGTTATACCGTGATTGTGAAATCCCGGCCAACCTCAGCGAATCCGGAAGCCAAGTACCTGCCAAGACGAACACTTCTTGAGATGCAATGTGAGCTTGGACCAACTCAGCTTGAGAACCTGAACTTTGCTCAGGACCGGGCTTTTGTCTGGGATCAGACCTGTGCAGACACAACGCTTCTGATCAACATCGGCCGCTATACACTGGAAAAACGCTATCCGGGGCCCCAGGGGTTTGCTCGGTTCCTCAAGGACTTCCAGAGTGGGCAGCGCCGTTTTGTTCCGGATGATTTTCCGATTATGCGTGATCGACTGATCGACTATAAGATCTCTTATATTGATGTTCGCTATGAGTTCAGGGGGCACAAACCTGTCATTAAGACTTTGGTGGCATCTGATCTGGAACCCCCACGCCATATCGCTTCCTGCTGGAGTTCATAAATGGATTCCCGTAATAATCTGGTTGCATCACTGATGATTAAGCCTCAGGAGCAGGAGGCGCAACTACCTGGTCGTGTTTTGTTGGTCGGTCCGTATAGCGGCAATCATGCTCTGGGTGACGATACCCTTTTTAAGCAGATTATCCTGAATAGTGATCTCCCTGAGCAGGCAATGGATGAACTCGCCTGCGCGGTCGATTTCTCTCAGCTAATGCCTGAATGGAAGGACGAATATTCGGTGAAGTCATTAGATGATTTTCACCCCAGTGTTTTAATTCGTCGTTCACCGGTTCTGAGTCGGGGAGTGCAGCTGCGTGATCGCTTGCTTGCCGATTCAGACCCCTCCCCGACATTATTGGAAGAGGCGAGGGATTTTCTGGATTCCTATTCCGAGCTGGATCGCGATCAGCTGGCGGATGATTTTCTCTATGCGGACCTTGAGGTTTGCCTTGGCGAATTACTCAGTCAGGTTTTGCACTATCCGGCGTTTACTGAACTGGAGTCCCTGTGGCGTCAGATATTCGCTCTTTGCGCCTCTGTCCGCTATCACAAGGCCAGTGAAATCGTTCTGCTAAATGCCTGTAAGGATGCACTGACGGAGGACCTGTCAGGTGAGATGATCCGTAGTGAGCTGTATGAGCGGGTATACAGTCATGAGTTTGGTCAGTTTGGTGGACAACCGTTTAATCTGACGGTTGTGGATTTTGATATTGCAAATACCGAACAAGATCTTGCTTTGCTTGAGAGATTATCCGACATCGGCAGAAGTGCTCATATGCCCGTTATTTTACCGGCATCCCCGCGCTTTATTGGTTTTAGTGGTTACGATCAGCTGCTTGGCCAATCGCTGAATGAGTGGTTCGAGAATCCTCGTTTCCAGCCTCTGCATCGCCTGGCCGCCAGGCCACAAAGTCGTTACTTGTTTCTGGTTATGCCGGAGCAGGTCGTGCGGGCGCCTTATCAGGGTGACTTTTCCGGTCTGTTTTTTCAGGAACAACTGGATGCGGAAGGCTTGTCTTTGCTGTGGGGAAGCAGTTGTTATTCTCTGGCTGCAACGGTTCTGAACACTTTTGATCAGCAATCTTCGTTCAGTCAGATGACCGGTAGTGATTTTGGTCGCGAGTTGCTGCATAAGCCCTGGCAGGACCCCCTGGCCGATCTGAAGCTTTCGCCTCTGGAAGTTGAGCTTCCAACGTCTATGATTACGGATCTGTCTCGCCACGGTTTTTGTGTTCTCTCAGCGTTACCGGAAGAGCGTTCGTCTTATTTTGCTCAGTTAAACAGTTTTCACCAGCTGGCTCTGGATGATGGTCAGCTTGTGCCGGATGCTCAGATGCCTTTCCTGCTGACTGTCTGTCGTATTGCGCACATGATGAAGCGGGTCTTTCGTGAACAGATTGGCTCTGTTGATGAACCTGAGCAGTTGCGACAGAAGCTGGAGCAGTGGCTGAAGAATTTTGTGGTCGACCTAGAAGCGCCTGCTTTGGATGTGATGATGAAAAAACCATTCCGTCAGGCAGACGTAGTGTTACGGCAGTCTGAAGGTTGCTTTATGGAAGTTCGCTTGCAGCCGCATCTGCGTTTTATGGATGAGCGTTTTCAGCTCTCTCTTGATCTGATTCTGCAGGAGGCGGTCTGATGGCTCGTCCAGGATTTATCAGTTTTACAAGTTCTGCGCAAGGGACCCTTGCCGGACCAGAGAAACAGCTGGCTCGCGATGGTTTAAGCCATGTTTTGTGTTTCAGCCATGGCGTTGAGTTGCCCAGTGCTGACGACAGTCGTGTTTTGGGCGGGCAGCCAATGCATCGTCCCGTTGAGGTTGTTAAACCTTTGGATCGTGTGTCGCCTCAGTTGTATCAGGCGCTATGTGATCGGGAGGTGCTCACCACGGTGATCATTTTCTGGTCCCAATACAACAGTGCCGGAACTCTGGAGTTGGTGTACGAAATTGAATTAAAAAATGCGCGGGTCGTTTCTTTGCGGCCCGTGATGCCTGATCTTTTAGAGAAGGGACAGGAAGATCACCCTTACTGCGAGAGGGTCAGCCTGCTCTATGAGTCGATTAACTGGCGATACGGACCGTCCGCTGAGGTTGAGTTCGAAGCACGAAATGAAGCAGGTAAAGCCTGATGCGTGCGGGGTTACTGAAACGTCTTAATGGCGAAGATGCGCTGCAGGGAGATGTTCAGTCTCTGGCAGCTTTTATCGCCCTGCATATTCGGGATCTGTTGAATGTTCGTGCGGGATCCTGTCCTTCGAGAGGCGATCTCGGTTTGCCCGCGATCTCACCCGTGCAGTTGCAGGGTGATGCTGTTCAGAGTCTTCGGTTGGCTCAGGTGATACAGTTGCAGGTTGTTCGCTTTGAACCTCGTTTACTGGATCCGAGGGTGACACCGGAAAGCGAGTCTTCGGGAGTACTTTTATTTACTTTGGAGGCTGCTTTTGAGCAGGGCTATGACCGCTGGCAGGCTGTTTACGAAATTCGTATCGATAGCGACAGTCGGGCGAGTGTTCTGTGTCGAGGTTTGCAGCCTGATGGTGCGGCTCGTCGAGCACTTAAATAAAGTGTCTATGAGGCGGCTCGCAACAACACGTTTCAAGTTTAAAGAACCGGTATCCGGCAATATAGCCATGTTCGCTGGTCTGAAAAAGAAGAGTACTTATGGCAAAAATTGATCGCCATTATCAGGATGAATTGAACCGTCTGCATGAGATGGCTGCTGAATATTCAGCACTGAATCCGTCTCAGGCGGGTTATCTGGCGGGTACCAGTACGGATCCCGATGCTGAACGTATTCTGGAAGGTGTTGCTTTCCTGACTGCAGGGCTTAGGGCTGAGCTGGAAAAAGATCAGACACAACTGCTGCAGAATGTACTTCAGGTTGCATCTCCGGATCTGTTACGGCCGTTGCCTTCGGTAACCCTGATGCAGTTTAAAGGTCGTCCTGCTTTGAAAGAACAACTCTTTCTCGATGCCGGAACACCGGTTGCTGGAACCGCGCCTCTCAGCGATAAGCGTTGTGAGTTTCGTACCCTGACACCAGCAAGTGTGTTACCGGTCGAGATCAAAGAGGCTGTTTATCGCAAAAGTAACGAACAGGAATCGGGTGCCCACTGTCTGAGCATTCGTTTTAGCTGTGTTTTCGGTGATAGTTCTGACCTTGCCGGGCGCGCTGTTCCCCTTTATTTGAATGTAACTCAGGCCTTTGCTGCTCGAATGCTGGACGCCATGTTGGACCACTGCGAGGGCGCAGAAGTTATTTGGCCGGATCAGCAAAGAGACAAGCTAGAGCTGCCGCAGTGGAATACTGAACTTATGCAGTGGACTTTCCTGCATGACGAACAGCCTGAGCTTCCGGCGCAACGATTAGCCCGCCGCTTTTTTACTGCTCCGGAGCTGGCTCAGGGGGTTTCTTTCACGCTACCACAGTCTGCAGAGAGCAAATCTTCGTCTGAATTTACCGTACAGTTTTATTTCAACCGGTTGGCTGATTGGCCCAAAGCGGATCTGAATAAAGTGTTGCGCCTGAATGTTGTCCCGGCAGCGAACCTCTTCACCCGTGATGCGCCTCCCAGGGTCCGTGATATGCGTCAGACCTATATGCCGTTATCGCCTCGTCAGCGCGATGATGAGCAGCTGAGCGTTTATGGTATCCAGCAGGTAAGCGGACAATATCGTAGCATGAGCGAAAGTCATCAGTACCTGCCTTTTTGGCAGCAGGCGGTATCCGATACTTATCGGTATCAGGAACAGCTTACTGCACACCCGGTTACTGATGAGCTTGAACTATCAGTCGCTCTTGGGGGGGATGCGCGGGACGAGCAGGAAGTGATCAAGGCGCGTCTTTATTGTACCAACGGGGTGGATGCCTCCAGCATTCCTCCCGGTGGCATAAACACTTATATCTCAGGTTCTCCGGAGTTGGTTCAGTTTGAAAATCTGACCTCACCAACGCCATATCGGAAGGCATTATCCTCTGAGCAGCAGTATTGGCAGGCAGTGCGTCAGCTGAGTGGCAATCTGATGGGGCATTTGACCACAGAGCGCCTGCAGGCCGCACTCAAAGAACTGGTTTTGCAGGCGAGCCCGGATCGAGCCCGGCAGCAGATCAATATGAAGAAAGTGGATGCTATCCGGACTGTAAATCTGGTCATGGGTGATCGTTTGGTTTCTGCAATGTCCGTCAGGGGTTACGAAGTAGATCTGTTATTGGCGGGTGATCACTTTCCAACTAAAGCAGAGATGCACCTTTTTGCCCGTTTGCTGCAACAGTTTTTCATCAGCATGGTGCCGGTGAACTATTTTTGCCTGCTTAAAGTAACGGATCAGCAGACCGGCGAACTGATTGAATGGCCCGCTATGCTTGGCAGGAAGCCGCTGCTGTGATTCTTGATGATCTTTTAAACCATGGCCACAGATACAGCCTATTACAGGCTTATCGCCTGCTCTTACAGGTTGGTGGCACTGAAACCCGAATTGAGCTTGAGCCTGCTTTGGGTCTGGACAGCGCCCGCAGTGTTATTGAGCGCATAGAGCAGCTTGATGAGTGCTATTTTCGCATTGAGCTGAATATCTTCAATCTTTACGGCCGTAATGGGGTGTTGCCTGCATATATGACTGACTATCTATTGGAGTCAGAACAGCAGGAGAAGGGACAGGCGAGGGCTTTTTTGAACCTTCTGAACCAGCGGATTTATCAGATGTTGATTCAGGCCCACGAGCGTTCCATGCAGGTCTTTCGAAGTGGTGAAGCCCTTAATAACGGATTTTATGATCGGTTAAGGGCTCTGGCGGGGTTATCTGATGCGGATCAGGAGCCTGAAGGAGGTTTACTGCGCTATTTCCGACTTCTTTCGTCGCCTTACCGTTCTGCAGCAGGTTTAGAAGCGTTAATTCAGAGCTTCCTTGACGGAGTGTCGGTTGAAGCGATCCAGTGCGAGTTACGCCAGGTGTCGTTGCCGCGTTCAACGCATCTTAAGCTGGGACAGCAGTCTGCAGGCTTGGGGGAAGGTTCTCTGTTGGGTAGCCGTTTACCAGAGGCGACCGGTAGTTTTGTACTGCGCATCGGACCTCTGGCCTATAACCGTTTTGATCGGTTGCTGAGTGATCCTCAGCAGTGGCAGCAACTCAGGGGTCTGATTCGGCTCTATCTGCGTCAGCCTCTGCGTTGTGAACTTGAATTTTTATTGGATTGTACCGGCCTAGAGCAGGACAGTTCAGGCGCTTCCTTTAGTAGTCGTTTGGAGGGGCCTGATACGGCTCTTAATACGAGTACTGGCCTGAATGGTTGGGGACGCTTGGGCAAGAATGCCTGGTTACTGAGACCTGATTTTACCACTGTTGATGGTTCGTCTTATCAGTTACAAGCCCGAATAGCGCTGGATTAATTTGGAGCATCCTATGTTGAGCTATCGTATGAAAAATATGATCAGTTGGTTTCTTCTGGCGATTGCCGGGATACTGATCCTGTATTGGGGCTATCAAAAGAGCCACGAATCGAAATTGATCCGTATCGCAACGGCATCGAAGGGTGGTTATTACTATCAGTATGGCACGCTTTTAAAGCGCCATATTGAGCAGAAAACCGGATATCAGGTTCAGCTACTGGTAACCCGGGGCTCAGTTGATAACCGAGGTAAGTTACTCAGTGGTGAGGCTGATTTCGCCATTGTGGGGACTAACTCCGTATCCTTGCAAAATCTTTATATGATCGCTCCTCTCTGGCGTGACTATATGCACCTTGTGGTCCGTAAAGACAGTAAAATTAACTCCCTTTCCGATATGGCTGGCAAGAGCATTGCCCTGGGTAAACCGGGTTCCGGCTACCGGGCTCAGTCGATGAAGGTTCTGGAGCATTTTGCACTTGAAGCTGATCAGTTCCGAAGCAATGATGTGTACTTCACACAGCTACTTAGTGATAGCTCTCTTGAAGGGGCTATCGTGACAACAGGACTGCTGAACCCGGATCTGCGTCAGGTTATGTCCAGTGGTTTGTTCAAACTGGTGACCCTTGAAGGTGCAGAAGGCTATGCTCTGAATCATTCCCAGTTAACTACAGCGAAGATCCCGGCTGGGGTTTACAGTACTGTTGCGGGCCCTGCACCGTCCGAGTCTGTTGAAACGATCGTTACTTATGCGGTGATGGCGGCGCGCCCAGGTTTGCCGGAAAAAATGGTTCAGGCCGTTATGGGACAGCTGAATAGCGATCAGATCCGGGCAGAAGCCCCTGTTATGCTGGATATTAATCCAATCGATGATCCGGTACTGCGCTATCTGCCTTTGCACTCCTTGAGTAACCGTTACTACAACCCGTTTGTCGGCCTGGATAACTTCTCTCGCTTCCTGGGGCAGGTTGCTGAGCACAAAGTGCTGATTATTGAAGCACTGATTATTCTGATTGTTGTGATTGTGCAGCTTAGTCAGCTTCGTCGCCGTCGGATTGAACAGGTTCGGGTGAATCTTGCGGCAGAGCTTGAGTCGGTTTTCCGACAGACCGTTGAGATTGAACGTAATCAGAAGGATGCCCGTGATTGGCGTTTGCTGAAACAGTATCTGATCGAAGTGATGCGCCTGAAGCAGCAGGCGGTTAATCTGGTACAGGGATCGGAACTGGCTGAGTCGATGTTGTTCCTGAGTACCATTCAACAATGTGCGGATGTGATGCGTCAGCTGGAATGGCGTTTGTCGGCTATGCAGTTGAGTGAAGCGGCGCGTCAGGAAGTAGATGCTGCCCGTACTCTGGCAACAGAATAATTGAGGGTTTGTGATGGCCTCAGTGATATCTCAGTCTGATCAGAATAAAAATAGCAGTAAAGCCAGCTCTCTGATGGGGCGTCTGGGTCTTACTCTGGTCTTTGTGCTTGTTTTTAGTGTCAGTCTCAGTGCGTTACTGGCGTATTTTAACTTTGAGAAGCGCCATCGGGAGCTGATCAGTTCCCGTTTACAGGTGATGCTGGACGAAGTCCGGTTAGGCATCGATTACGGGACTGGTCTTGGTCTTCCACTGAGCAGTTTGTCTGAAACCGGAGAACAGCTTAGGACTCTTGTCGCTGCCGATGAGGCTATTGATAAAGCGGTTGTGTATTCTGACCAGAAGCAGGCTGTATTTCAGGCGGGTGCGGGTGATATTCAAACGCAGGTTCCGGAGGTCTGGTTCGAACAGAAAGCTGTTGAGGACAGTGGCGATAAAAGCCAATTGCTGATTCAGGAGACGGATAATTACTTACTGGTAGCAGAGCCTCTTTTTAATACCTTCGATGTCCAGTCCGGTATTGTCGTTTTGGCTTATAACCGTGGTGTTTATCAGGCCGAGAATGCACAGTTGCTCAAACAGCAGGCCTTGCGTTCCAGTCTCGGTGTTTTTGTGAGTGCTCTGGTTGGATTATTGTTTCTGTGGATGATGATGCGCCGTTTGCGTAAACAGATCCTCCGTCTTGGTGGAAATCTGGATCGGCAGCTACAGGGTGAGGTTTCGCCAGATTATTCTGATGATCTTTCTCAACAACCGGATGAATTGGAAGCCCGGTTTCAGTTATTAAATGACCGAGTGCAGGAGGCACGGAAAGCGTCATCAAACTCAGATTCGGCTCAGCAATAAGAAGTTGTTGCAGGGCTTGACACTGATAAGGTTCTCTCGGGCTGAAGTATGAAGCGTATCTCTTTATCCGGTAGTGTTGTATTTATAGCGGTTCTGGTGATTGTCCTCGGAACTGCTGCCAGTGCCTGGATCTCTCTGGGACTGATTAAAGATTCTCTTCAACCAGCGCAACAGGAGAAAGCGGCCATTGTTGCGCAGTCGACTGATCGTCTGGTTCTGCATCTACTGGATCAGGGGGTTCCTTTGGAGCGCTTTGGCCGTATGGAAGACGTGTTGTCCAGTCGGCTTCAGGGACATGCAGATCTGGAGTTTCTGGCGATCTATGAGCCGAAATCTGACACCTTGCTGTATCAGGCCCAAGCGGGAGGTCATGAACGGATCGTCAGTCAGGCGTGGGCTGAAAAGCAGTTTGCACTCTATCGCTATCCTCTGATGCAAAATGGCCAGACCCTTGCAGAGGTATGGGTTGGATTTGATCCGGGTTTTATGGCACAGGTTTTTGAAGAGATTGGTTATGACATCGCAACGATTCTGGTCGTTACTCTTTTGCTGGCGATGGAGTTGCTGATGTTTATTACCACTTACCATATTAAAACTCCGATGGCGGGTATTCATGCCATGTTGGATAGGGTGGCGGAAAAAGACCTGCGTGAAGTGGTGTATTTTCCAGGTAAAGACGAACTGTCTCATCTGGGGAATCGAGTGGCGGCTGCGATTGGCAGTATGACCGAGGGACTTAAAAACGTAGCCACAGGCCGTCGTGCGGATCTTGGTTATCAGTTGCCTGATGGCAGCCCAAAACAGGTGGGACTGGCACGACTTTCATTTGTTCGTCCGCCTCTGTTTCTGGTGATCTTTTCTGAGTCGATGTCACTTTCGTTCTTTCCTGCTTATGTTAATGCCCTTTATGAGCCTATCCCTGGTTTATCTCCGAGCTTGGTAATTGGTTTGCCAATCTCGGTATTTATGTTGGTCTGGGCGCTTTCTCTTCCAGTAGCGGGGCAGTGGTCCGACAGCGTTGGCCGAAAGAAGGCCTTTATGGTAGGGGCTGGTTTGACAGCAATGGGGCTCTTTCTGACGGCCTGGTGTGACAACCTATGGCAGCTGTTGATTGTTCGTTCTATCACTGCCGTGGGATATGGCGTTGTGTTTATTACTGCTCAGGGTTATGTGACGGATAATACGACAGTTGAGAACAGAACCCGGGGTATGGCGATGTTTTTGTCGGGTTTTTTCTCGGGCTCTCTTTGTGGTGCAGCGATTGGCGGTATTCTTTCTGATCGTATCGGTTTCGAAGCCACTTTTATCTTGTCGGCAACTCTGTCTCTGGCTTCTGCAGTTTTTGTTATGCAGTTCTTTGAAGCCAAGGTGGTGGATCCTAACGCACCACCCCCCGCGGTGCTTTCGTTCAAAGATTTCACCACTCTGCTGACGGATAAGTATTTCCTGTTGATCACCTTCCTATCAGCAATTCCGGCAAAACTCTTACTGACAGGCTTCCTCTATTACACTGGGCCGGTTTATCTGAATCAGCTCGGTGCCAATCAGTCTTCCGTTGGTCGTATTCTGATGGCTTATGGTCTGGCTATTGTGCTGATCTCGCCATTAAGCGCTTGGTTGGGAGATCGCCTGAAAAATAAGACCGCCTTTATTATTTTTGGCGGTGGCTTATCAGCACTAGCTTTGTTTGCGGTTTACCTGATACCAGGGGTTTATGGCATGTTTACCGGTGTACTACTTCTGGGTGTCGCCCATGCGGTGGGCGTTTCGCCTCAGCTATCGTTGCTGACGGAAAAGGTGAAGCTCAAGAATGGTCTGACACTGGGTAAAACCATCGGTATTTTTCGACTTACTGAGCGTATCGGTAACATCGCCGGCCCCCTTGTGGCTGCGACGCTGATCAGTTTGTTAGGTTTTCAGTCCTCATTTCTTTGGTTATCAACCGGAGTTGCGACCAGTCTGATACTTCTTGTTGTCCTTTATCTCATGTTCCGCACCATGGATCAGCGCCAGTTACAGGAGGCATAAGCGGTGACAAAATTCGGTTCTTCTCTTCGTGTGATGATAGGTTATCTGCTGACGATGTTGGTTATGGTCACTTTTGGGATCTCAACATCGAGTGCTGACGAAACTAAGGCCAAGCCAGTTAAACAGGTGTATATGGTACTGTGGCGTGGTGTAACGGAAGCAGAGCGGGGGTTTATGGATTCTATGATGAACCAGCCCGATCCTGTGGAGTTCGTGATTCGAAATGCGGGCAAGAGCCGTCAGCAGGTGGCTGTAATTCGTGATGATATTATTAAGCGCAAGCCGGATCTGGTGTATAGCTTTGGCACAACGGTGACATCAACCCTGGTGGGCACGGAAGCTGATAGCCATTCGGGCGAGTATATTCGTTCTATTCCACTGGTTTTTAATATTGTGGCTGATCCGAAAGGTGCAGGCATAGTCTCTGATTATCAGATGCCGGGCCGTAACGTAACGGGGACGTCTCATCTGGTGCCGGTTGCTACTCAGGTGGCCGCAATGCAGGAGTTAGGTGGCATTAAACGGGTTGCGGTTATCTTCAACCCTAAAGAAAAGAACTCTACGCTTCAGGTTCAGGGCCTGCAAAAAGCCTGTGAAGAGGCTGGGCTTGATCTGGTTCGCTTTCCATTACCGGATGCCGACGAAATTAACGTGAGTAATCACTTCGCAGCGTTCGCCCGTTTTCTGACGGATAAGAAAGCGGACATCACCTATCTGCCTTCTGACTCTTTTCTGATCTCGAATGCAAAGTCTCTGGTCAGCGCCAGTCACGGGGTTGGTGTACCGGTATTTTCTGCGACCGAGGGACCGATTCGTAAAGCGGGTGCTTACATGGGGTTGGTCAGCCGATACTATAATGTGGGTCAGTTTGCGGCCTACAAAGCGCAGCAGATTTTGTTTGCAGGTAAAGCGGTCTCTGAGGTGCCAGTTGAAACTCTCAAGCGCTTTAGTTTTATCGTCAATATGAACTCTGCCAAGTTGTTAGATCGATACCCTCCGGTTACGATTATGCAAACTGCTGAAGTGGTTAAGGATTAGAGCGCCGTCTAAGAGTTAAAGTTTTAGGTCCACGACGGAGAAATCTAAGCCGGATTGTCGATATGAGTTCTGCTACAATGGCCCGTTTGCGCGGGCCTTTTTTATTTCCGTCGTTTTCTGTTTCGGATGAGCCCTTACTTGACCGTGTCTCTCTTTATGGTTCGCAAAGCATAGCCCGTTAAGTTGCTTCTTAATTCGTTGGAGTAAAATTTTGACTCAGTTCCGTCCATGTATCGATCTGCATCAGGGGCAGGTTAAACAGATTGTTGGTGGCAGCCTGAATGATAAAGGTGCAGACACTAATTTTGTTAGTGAATACAGCAGCCGTTATTACGCTGAACTTTATCGTAAACATCAGCTGACCGGTGGTCATGTGATCGCATTAGGACCCGGTAATCAGGAGGCGGCGCTTGCAGCGCTTGCAGCGTGGCCTGATGGATTGCAGTTTGGTGGCGGAGTGAACGCTGACAATGCCGCCTCTTACCTGGATGCCGGAGCCTCTCATGTCATTGTGACCTCTTATCTTTTTGAGGGTGGCGAGTTCAGTTGGGAGCGTCTGGAAGCCGTTAAAGCAGTGACCGGCAAAGAGCGTCTGATTCTGGATCTGAGCTGTCGTCGCACTGAGTCGGGCTGGAATATCGCCACAGATCGTTGGCAAACGGTGACAGAGCTGGCGGTAAATGAGCAAACACTTCAGGAATTAAGCAGTCACTGCGCCGAGTTTCTGATTCACGCAGCCGATGTGGAAGGTTTGCAGGCAGGCATTGATGAAGATCTGGTGCGTTTACTGGGAGAAGCCTGTCCGATTCCGGTGACCTACGCCGGTGGGGCGCGCTCGCTGGAGGATCTGAAGCGTGTTGATGAGCTTTCAGGCGGTAAGGTGGATCTGACGATCGGTAGTGCACTGGATATCTTCGGTGGCAGCGGTGTCACGCTGAAAGAGTGCATTGAGTGGAATAATCAGCAGAACTGATTTCTCTGGCTCTGAGCATTAAAAAAAGGCCCTGACAGCGATTCTGTCAGGGCCTTTGTTTTTTCTGTCGTCCGGTGTCGGGCGATTAACGACGCTCAGGCAGTACCGGGCGCAGTTTCTCTGCCATTTTCAGCAGTGTTTCTTCTGTGGTATCCCAGTCGATACAGGCATCGGTAATGGATACACCGTATTGCATCTCGTCACGATTTGCAGAGATTTTCTGGTTACCCCAGCCGATGTTGCTCTCAATCATCAGGCCAACGATGGACTTGTTACCTTCCAGAATCTGGTTGGTTACATTTTCCATCACCAGAGGCTGCAGGCCCGGATCTTTATTGGAGTTGGCATGGCTGCAGTCGATCATGATGTTCTTAGGCAGCTTGGCTTTATCCAGATCTTTTTCACACAGAGCAACACTTACGGAATCATAGTTAGGCTTGCCGTTACCGCCACGCAGAACAACGTGACCATACTGGTTGCCTTTGGTGCGGATAACCGCAACCTGCCCCGCCTGATTAATACCCAGGAAGCTGTGTGGGTGGGAGGCCGATTGCAGGGCGTTAGTGGCCACTTCCAGGCCGCCATCGGTACCGTTTTTGAAGCCGATCGGCATAGACAGACCACTGGTCATTTCGCGGTGGGTCTGAGATTCCGTAGTACGGGCACCAATCGCAGACCATGCGATCGCATCCTGCAGATACTGAGGTGAGATAGGGTCCAGTGCTTCTGTCGCCAGGGGCAGTCCCATCTCAGCCAGATCTACCAGCAGCTGACGGCCGATGTGCAGGCCTTCTTCCAGCTCGAACGTGTCATCCAGGTGCGGATCATTAATCAGACCTTTCCAGCCTACCGTGGTACGTGGCTTTTCAAAATACACACGCATTACGATATACAGGGTGTCGCTGACCTTGTCAGAAAGTGCTTTCAGACGTTTGGCATAGTCTTTAGCGGCTTCTACATCGTGGATGGAGCAAGGGCCAACGACCACAAAAAGGCGCTGATCTTTACCATCCAGAATGTTTTGAATAGTTTCTCGACCCTCAACCACTGATGCGCGGGCAGGATCTGTTAACGGAATCTTTTTCTTGAGTTCTTCCGGGGTGATCAGGATATCCTGAGACACCACATTGACATTGGTCAGACGAGTTTTAGGCATCTGAAATCGTATCCTATGTTAGCTGTATGAATCGTTTAGGGTTTTGTTCTTAAGTTATTGTTCTTAGTAGAATATTGTTTTTATCGGCCAAGTGATAGAGGCTAACTCTATACTTTGGCAGATAAATTCAATATCCGGGACGGTGTGTCGGCGCAAAATCGTCTTTTCCGCTGGCACAGCCAATCCGATTTCAAAGACAGTTGGTCGGTTTTGGAAGCCCAGCCAGCTTACTGGCTGTTTTTGCCGGACTTTCACCAAACAACTGCATCAGGTAAATACTTTTCGCTTTGTCTTTATCGAGATGTATCCCAATATATTTTACCAGCGGACGCATCGCAGGTGAGAGCTCAAACTCCTGATAAAACTGACGTAACAGGTTGAGAATCTCCCAATGGGATTCTGTTAACGTCAGCCCTTCTGTCTGGGCAAGCAGCTCGACCACATCTGGTCGCCAGTCGGAGAGGTTCTCCAGATAACCTTCTTCATCAGTCGGAATCTGCTTGTCTGCAAGGTTCAGCATCTTAAAACCAGCTGCAGACGGTGTCTGCTTTCTCAGTAAGTTCAACAAAGCCTTCGTAATCAACAGGCTGCCATTGTTTGGAGATAAGGCTGTTATTAAGGCCTCGGGCGGCCATATCGTTTAACAGCACAAAATAGCTCAGATCGTCTCTTAACAATTCAGAGAAAGCCTGAGTGGCGGCATAAACGCCATCCTCAATCAACAGAATCTGATCGCCGCTACTGGCGCTGAACAGGCATTCCTTCAGAGTAGAGGTGGTCGCGGGCGACTTGTTTACAGTATGTAGAATCATATTTCTGTTCGCTCTGCTGTGAGCATCTAAAAGTTAAAAACCTGTTTGTGGGTTTTGAGCAGTGCCTGCAGCTCTGTTTGGCCAATCAGCTCACAATCAAACCCAAGCTGTTTTTTGCTCAGGCCGCGCTCATTAAGGCTTTCTTCAGAGACAAAGACCTGGTCGATGTCATACATCGGCAGCGCCTTCATCATCGCCTGCGTACCCTTTTGCTCAACCTGATCCGGCTGCTGGTTGCCTAACAGCTGATAAATACCGTCTCCCATAAAGACCAGAGAGGCTTGCTGACCAAAAGCTGCGCCGACCAAGGCCAGATCCAGAGCTTCTCTTGCCCAGGATGTGCCGACTGGCGGTTTGCGGAAAATAATTAGCACGTCAGACATGATCAGGCTCCAAAGGTGATGAGTCGGTCGCAGGTCATGCCAGCGTCGATCAGCTGACCAAGGCCGGACAGAGTAAAGCCATCGGCCAGATTGTGAGTACTTTTGCCGTAGCGTTTGGCTTCTTTTTCATCCATAAGGCCTCGGCGAACGGCGGCTGCGATACAGACCACTAACTCGATATTGTGGTCTTTCGCCAGATCCTGCCATTGTGTCGATACATTGGTCTCATCCTGAGGCGGGCTGACGAGAACTGAGCTGTTGTACACGCCATCATGGTAGAAAAATACCCGTTGGATACTGTGATTACGCAGTAGCGCCGCTTTAGCAAAATGCAGTGCGCTATGAGCAGATTGGTCACTGTACGGACCGCCGTAGATGGCAATGCTGTAATTCATCTCTTTTGAACTCTTAGTTTGTCCGGACATATCAGGGAATAAAGCGTATCTGTGCACCCGATATTTTTTTAGGCAAAAATCAACGTTCAGAAACAAAAACGCCCTGCAGTGCAGGGCGCCTAGTATAGCTCAGAAAGCTTGTTCTAGTCGTCTCCACTCAGCGCGCCGATCAAGTGGAGCAGGCTCATAAAGAGGTTATAGATGGAAACATATAACCCGATTGTGGCCATGATATAGTTGCGTTCGCCACCGTTAACCAGCTGGCTGGTTTCAAACAGGATGGCGGCAGAGGCAAACAGTGCGAAACCTGCAGAGATTGCAAGGCTCAGGCCAGGGATCTCAAAGAAGATACCCACCAGCATTGCTCCGACCAGAATCAGAAAGCCCGCAAACAGGAAGCCACTCAGGAAGCTGAAATCCTTTTTGGATGTCAGAGCATAGCCTGACAACGCCAGGAAAATAACAGCCGTACTTGCCAGAGCCGTGGTAACCACTTGACCACCGTTAGGCAGTGAGAGGTACATGGAAACAACAGGGCCTATGGTAAAGCCCATAAAACCGGTGAAAGCAAAAGCGCTTACCAGCCCCCAAATGCTATTCTGAGTTTTGTGGGTCAGGAACATGAGACCGTAGGCTCCGATCAGGAACACGAAGATATTCATTCGCCCTAGGCCCATTGCAGCAGAGATAAATGCCGTCAGTGCACTAAATGCCAAGGTCATGCCCAACAGCATAAAAGTACTGCGAATTACTTTATTAACCGGCTCGGCAGAAGCCGAACTATAGGTTTTGTACTCTTCAATAGCCATTGAATAGCTCCTCTATTCTCTGTAATCCATAATTCTGACCTATTTTGTCTGTTTCCGTTCAAAAGTTAAAGCCCCGGATAATCTGATAAAAAACAAGAAATTACTGTTGACGAAAAAAAATATCTGCGTATCATACGCATCTGCTGGAGGGATGGCTGAGCGGCTGAAAGCACCGGTCTTGAAAACCGGCAAGGGTTAATAGCCCTTCCAGGGTTCAAATCCCTGTCCCTCCGCCATTATTTAAAAAGGCGCAACATTCAGGTGTTGCGCCTTTTTTCGTTTTAGTTTCGGTCTGTCGGTACGCCTTTAAACGGTCTCAAGTATTGGTTGTCGGTTAATCCTAAGCTACATATGAATCAGATGTTCAAAGTGGCAAGTACAATTTCCTGGATACAGTTTTGTTGCTCAATATGGTGGCATCCTATTGAATCTAAAGATTTTTTTCATGTTGGTGTTGACCTGTGAAAAACTATCCGTATAATGCCTTCTTGCTGGAGGGATGGCTGAGCGGCTGAAAGCACCGGTCTTGAAAACCGGCAAGGGTTAATAGCCCTTCCAGGGTTCAAATCCCTGTCCCTCCGCCATTTTTCAAAAAACCTGCTCTGTAGAGCAGGTTTTTTTTTGCCTCTGTATTCATTATTCGTTAAGTTATTTACACCTCAAATTGTTGGCCGTTAAGGACGAAATCGGCTGGCTTTTATAGTCAAAGGTTAGAGAGCTGGGGTTCATCCTAGTTATTTTTCCCGTCTGTATTGACTAAGATTCGCCTTTGACAAACGCATAGACAAAAGGAGTTGCTGTTATGCGCGATGATACTTCCCTACGTTTTCCCCTCTGGGTCAAACTGCTATGGGTGGCCACCAGCGCGGCGCTGGCCTATCGGTTGGGTGTTGCTGCTGGCTGGTTCTGATCCGAGATGTATTGAGGCTTATGGATCTGCTTTCTCTCTTTGCTATTTGGTCAGGTCAAGCTGAATCCAATCCAGCGGGACAAGTGCTATTAAATTGCTGTATAAATGAACAAGAGGCTTTCTTTTATCGTTTAAAGCAGCTAATTTATTCCTCATGATGGGTTTTTTAAGGTAAGTCATTGAAATATGGCTGAATTTCAAGCTTCGCAGCTATCGTTAAGCATTGGTCTGAGAGACGATGCGACCTTTGCCAATTTTTATCCGGGAGATAACGGTTATCTTCTGGATGCTCTGCGTACCCTTATCGGGGGGGCGGGAGAGGCATTTCAGTATGTCTACGGCCCGCATGATTCCGGCAAAAGTCACCTGCTTCAGGCGCTGTGCCATCAGGCTGATGCGGCAGGGCTGCGTTCTGTCTATCTGCCACTTGATGAACTCGCTCTTTTGTCTCCGGATCTTCTGGAAGGCCTTGAGGCGCTTGATCTTGTTTGTATTGATGATCTAAACCTTGTTGCGGGGCGTGCCAAGTGGGAAATCGCGCTGTTTCACTGTTTCAATCGATTGCGTGATGCCGGAAAGATTCTGGTAATCTCAGCGGATGCGCCACCGGCGAAGCTGGGTGTTAAGCTGCCTGACTTGTCATCGCGTTTGGCATGGGGGGTAACGTCAGCCTTGCATAAGCTTGATGATGAGCAAAAAACTGCAGCTTTTAAACTAAGAGCACGTGAGCGTGGGCTGGAATTAACGGATGAGGTGGCTCGCTATATCTTGCATCGAAGCCCGCGAACCCTTCGTGAATTGTTTGATATGTTGTCAGTATTGGATCATGCGTCTTTGATGGCTCAGAGAAAACTAACCATTCCATTTGTTAAAGAAACACTTCGTTGGTAGTACAAAGAAAATTTTCTGATTTTTTCGAAAATTGATACACTGGCCTACGTGATTCATGGACAGATAAAGACAAAACGTTACCTTTTGATGCTTTTATTGGGATAGGGATACAGGTATTTTTATTAACTTCCTGATAAGAACAAAAGGCGTAAGGAGAGTTCTATGATGGCTGTTTCAGATCAACTTATCGGGGCTGCAATTGCTCAGTCCCGGGAGTTGTTGCTACTTCTTGATCCTAAAAGCCTCAGCTTTGTTTACAGTAACTCTGCTGCGGAAACTTCCCTTGGTTATGCCAATGGTGAGATCTGCAACCTCTCTCCGCATCACCTTTTTCCGGAGTTCTCTGCGCCTGAACTGACAGCCATTCTGGATAATTTGTCGTCTTCAGCCGATAAATCCATGACGATGAATACGGTTCTGGTCTCAAAATTGATTGGCATGCGTGATTATTATCTTCAGTTACAACGTGTTGATATTGATCATAATGATATGATTCTTATCTCTGGTCATGATGTGACTGAGCGTATGGCTGAAACAGATCAGATGCATGAGATGTTGGCTGAGGCTCAAATGGACTCGATGTTGGATCCCGCAACAGGTCTTATGCAGCGGGTATACTTCCTGCCTTATATGCATGGTGTTATGTCTAAGGCGATGGAAACAAAAAAACCTTTTGGGCTAATGTTGCTTGACATGGAAAACATGCCGGAAATAAATGAGCAATACGGTCAGCCAGCTGGAGAAAGAGTTCTGCTGCATACTGGACAAATTGTTAGACGGGTTGTTGAAATGCCTGAATATGCCGCCCGTTTTTCCGGTAAAAAATTGTGCTTGTTGCTGCCTCTGGCAACTAAGAGTTCAGTACAGGAGCTGGTTTCTCATTTGATGCGTGCTATTGCCCGCCTTTCTTATCCTGAGTGGCCTGAGTTGAAAGTAAAAGCCCGTATGGGGATTTATTTTGGTAACCCCGAAGTTGACCCTGAAGTGCTTCTTGAGCGTGTCGGTACTGATTACCGTGATCGTCGTCTACAGGGGGATGAGCTGTTGACTTTACTCAATCCTAAGCTGGATGCTTAGCTGCCAATTCAGTATAAATAGCTTGATAACTAGGCAGATCTCAAAGAGTTTTGCCTTTTTTATTCCTTGTTGTCTCTCTATTTTTATCTTTCTGTACTGTTTGTATCGGCGAAGCTAGGCTTTTACAAAATGTATGGCTCCCCTCGTTGTTGCAAGCACTTTACAACGACGAGGTGGTTTTGCGCTAATGTATTCGGAGTCTCTTTGGGCTTATCCTCCGCTCCTCGATGAGCATCCGCGCCAGATAGCCCTAAAAAGACCACAGTAATTTCTACTGTTTTTAGAGAACGGGATCCTATCCGGACGGTTCAACCGTTTTCATCATCACTAGTACCTGCAAACCCGGTGATCACTCAAGCCTTAAACGCGGTTTTACTGCTAAGCGCTGCCCATGCAATAGGCATCCGCTTATTGGCTAAAGCGACATAAGCCACGTTGTACGGCTTTGTTTCAAGCAACCTGTCCAACCATTGATTGAACAGGCCTGTTTCTTCTTTCCAGTGGGCTAGCGCAGTCTCTTTGCGCCATGACAAAGAGACTGCGTAATCGTTTATTGCCTCGCTTACTGATGCCTAGCAACGTATTACGTCCGCTGGTTGAGTACTGTCGAGGCACCAGCCCCATCCACGCAGCCATGTGCCGTCTGTTTTTAAACTGACGCCCATCGCCAACACTGGCGGCCAGTATGCTGGAGACCATATCGCCCCCTGTATCGTTTTCACCAGTTGGCAGAGTTCATCCTGCTCAACCCAGGCTTTGATTTTCTGATCCTGAACGGTAATACGTTGATTCAGGTAGCAATAATGGTCGTGTGCCTCCTGAAGCTCGATGAACAGAGCCTGAGGTAAAAGAAGGCCTCGTTGCTGCGCCAACCAGCAGAACAAGGTTTCAACGTGGCATGTCCTTTGGGCAAAGACACTTCGAACTCCAGCAAAATAGCACCAAGGCGAGACATCGTAGCCGTGAGCTCTTTGACATAGGCTTCTTCACGTATTGGAGTGGGATTAAACAAACCTGATGGTCGTGCTGCTGGCACTGGCGTGCCAGCCAATGAGCGCCCACAACAGGCTTCAAACGCGATATGACAACAAGGAAGTTGAGAGATCACTTCGACCAATAAGATGAAAACAAGACTTGCCTAAATCGATACCAAGTACTTTGATAGTAGACATGAGATGACCCTCTCTTTTTAGTTCACTTTCAGATTACTCTGAAATAAGGGGCGCCATCTCATTAAGCCCCGGCTTTCTGTTAGAAAAGCTCGGGCAGGGGAGTTAATGTTTAACCAGTAATTGATTTATACATGACGATGATAACCGCCAGAGGAGTCACGTAGCGGGTTACGTTCCAGAACAGAGACATTGCGTCTTGAGACATATTCAGCTCAGCAGCAACATCTTCTTTCTTCATTACCCAGCCTACGTACAGTGCGGCCAGTAGGCCAGCCAGAGGCAGCATGATGTTAGCCGTGATGTAGTCCAGCAGGTCAAAGATCGTTTTACCTTCAAATGCTGCAAACATGCTCAGTGGGTGTACATCAGACCATACGTTCAGAGACAGTACGGTTGCGATACCCAGAAACCATACCGCGCCGCCAGCAACCAGTGTTGCTGTCATACGGTTGAAGCCGCTGCGCTCTTCCAGCCACTCTACAGAAGGCTCCAGCAGAGAGATTGCAGAAGTCAGTGCCGCAAATACCAGCAGCACGAAGAACAGTGTACCGATCAGGGTACCCATTGACATGCTACCGAAAGCCATTGGCAGGGATACGAAGATCAGACCCGGGCCGGCACTTGGCTCCATGCCGTTAGAGAATACGATCGGGAAGATCGCCATGCCAGCTACCAGAGCAACAACTGTATCCATAACACCAACGGTGATGGAGGTTTTTGCGATGGATACATCCTGATCCAGGTAAGAACCGTACGCCATCATAACGCCGGTACCGAGACTCAGAGTGAAGAAGGCGTGACCCAGTGCTTTCAGAACACCTTCAGAGCTTAGTTTTGAGAAATCCGGGTTGAACAGGAAGTCAACGCCCTGTGCGAAACCGTCAGTTGTCATCGCATAACCTACCATAACAAGCATAAGTACAAACAGAGCTGGCATCAGGTAGGTTACGGCTTTTTCTAGGCCGCTTTTTACACCGTGCGCCACGATAAACAGTACGCACACCATGAAGACACTGTGCCAGAAGAGCAGTGCTGCTGGATCGCCCAGCATAGCGCCGAAGATACCGCCAACAGCATCGCTGGTCTGGCCTACGAAATCACCACTGATGGTGTAGCCCACGTAGTTGATGGCCCAGCCGCCAATTACGCTGTAGAAGGAGAGGATCAGGAATGCTGCAATCGTACCCAGAGTACCGATAGAGACCCAGCCTGATTTGGCGTTATGTTGACGAATCAGATCACGCATACTGGCAATCGGACTCTTCTGACCTTTACGACCCAGAAGTACTTCTGCCATCAGAATAGGCAGACCAACAACGGCGATACATACCAGATAGACCAGTACGAACGCACCACCACCATTTTCACCTGTGATGTAAGGGAATTTCCAGATGTTACCCAGGCCGACTGCAGAACCGGTTGCAGCCATAATAAATGCCCAGCGGGAGGACCAATGCAGGCCCTGATGCCCGGTGGTGTTTGTTGTAGTTGTTTTAGACACGAGTTTCTCCTCGGTTTTTTTAAGCAATAGCTCGGTACACCTCGCCCTTAAATAAGGGGAGGCCGAACTGATAGGGGGGGATGAAATTAAGCGCTCTGAGTTATCTTTTCCGGATGGCTGAAACGTTCCCGGGCAACCTGATCTGCAATAACATGGGTAGGTTGTTCCTTGCTGTCAGCTCGGGTGAAGATCTCCATCAGAGTGCTGTGAATAGATTCGATATGGTCATTAACGGCTTTCGGGTCAAAATTCCCCATCCGCTCATAACATACATCGATGATGCCGCCGGAATTGATAGCGTAGTCCGGGGCGTACAGGATGCCTCGCTCACGAAGCTGGTTGCCATGAAGGGGGGATTCAAGCTGATTGTTTGCAGCACCGGCCACCACTTTGGCTTTCAGCTGATCCACCGTCTGGCTGTTTAAAATGCCACCCATTGCGCAGGGGGCAAATACATCAACGTCCAGGCCGTAGATCTCGTCAGAGGAAACGGCTTTAGCGCCCAGTTCTGTTACGCAGCGCTGAACCATGTCGTCGTAAATGTCGGTTACCCAGAGTTCGGCACCGGCTTCATGCAGATGACGAGCCAGGCTGAAACCTACATTGCCAACCCCCTGAATGGCCACTTTAAGGCCGGAAAGATCGGTACGGCCCAGTCGAAACTCAACCGCAGACATCAGACCGCGATAAACGCCATAAGCGGTGGAAGGTGATGGATCGCCACTTCTCAGATGGCCATCAGCACAAGGTTTTTCCATTACGCCGGCAACGTAAGAGGTTTCTTCCGTCATGATTTTAAGATCCGGAACACTGGTACCGGAATCTTCAGCTGTAATGTAGTGACCGTTTGCAGATTCGATAAAACGTCCCATAGCGCGTAGCAGTTCGGGGGTTTTGTGCTGGCGGGGATCGCCAAGAATAACGGCTTTACCGCCACCGAGAGGGAGATTTGCCAAAGCAGATTTGTAAGTCATGCCCTTGGATAAGCGCAACACATCTTTCAGTGCTTCAGCTTCTGAGGCATAAGGCCACATGCGGCAGCCGCCCAGTGCGGGACCACGATTGGTGTTGTGGATGGCAATAATAGCTTTGAGGCCGGACTTGGGGTCGTGACCAAACAGGACGCGTTCGTGTCCGTCAAAATCGGGATGGCTAAATACGTTCATGGCGTACTCCGTTCTTATTTTTAGGCTTATGGCCTTATCAGAGCTGAAGCGCTTATGACGTCTTCAGCTCTCTGCGCTGTGATAGATCGTTGCGTCTTAATTGCAGATGGATCCGTCATCTGAATATAGGCCAAGCCTGAGTGTCGTTTGGCGTCGCGTGATATATACAGCTGTCAGATAGAGACATATTGTATGCCAACAATTTATTAATCATTATAAAACAACAAGTTATCTAGTTTTGCAGTTAGCGTGCCAGTTTTTTATAGACTTTGGTGTTACCAGAATACACGTCTTTGTTACTTGGTTTTTTTTGTTTATATTTCTGTATATTTTTATATTTCAGGTTGAATTGACTGGTCTTTGCTTTAAAAAAAGAACCTAGTGTTTTTTAAATAAAAAGCACTCCCTGCCTCTATTAACCTAGGGTAAGGCTGATATAAAAGGCATATACTTGTCGCTGGAGGGCATTGTTTTGTCTCTGATTGGTTTAGTTATAAGGATAAGAAGCGGATGAAGGCATATTCAAACAGGCTGAGTTACATCACTCTGGTCATCGGTTTAATTGTTTCTGCTCTGGTCGCTTGGAATATAGATGCATTGAGGCAGGATGCGATTCGGGTGCAGCTTAAAGGAGAGATGAAGGAACTCTCTTATCAGGTTTCCAGAGAGTTGTTAATTAATTTTGAAGCTCTTTATGTGATGCAGGGGCTTTTTGCAGGATCGTCTTCGGTATCATCGGAAGAGTTTAGTCGAGTAGCAGGCAGCACTTTATCCCGTCATCCGGAGTTGCATTATCTGCAGTGGGCTCCGTTGGTGAATCAGCGTGACCGAGAGCGTTTTGTTCAATCGCAAAGAGTTTCAGACTCGCGTTTTGCTATTCAGGAAATCTCTGATAAGAACCGCTGGGTACCTGCCGCGGTCCGGGGACGTTATTTCCCCGTGGCATATCAGGCTGATAAGGGAATGTCGCAGGTCCGGACAGGCTTTGATCTGGCATCCAGTGCGCCACTGCTGGCTGCAATCAACAAAGCGTCAGAAAGTTCTGAATTGACAGCTACAGAACCTATGACTTTGAAGACGGAGGGTGCTGAGGGGAAACATATTATGGCTGTTTTACCTGTATTTGAATCCCTTTCAAATGGACAGGCAGGTGAGCTCAGAGGTGTCGTTGCGGGTCAGTTTACTCTCAATCGGCTGGTTCAGGAGGCTTTGATGGGAGGGCGTAGTGCTGGCTTGCATATCGCGCTACTGGATACGGCGACACTTCAGGATAAAGGTAGTGATCAGGCGTTGCTTTTTGTTCGTCAGCCTGTGACTCCTCCTGTAATGGATATGCAGCAGCGCTACATGATCAATGACGTGGGTGGCCGTAACTGGCAACTGGTTGTTGCTCCCTCAGAAGGCTTTATGAATGAGCGCAAAAGCGAGCTGGCTTATGTGGTTATGATGGTGGGCCTTATGATCACCGGTCTTGTGGCTGCTTATCTGCGTATGTTATCAAAGCGTAGTTTTGAAATTGAGTCTGTTGCGGAAGAGCGCAACCGTGCTCTGCAGGCAGCGAATAAACAGCTTGCACACCTTTCGCAAACTGATGGCCTGACGCAGATTTCTAATCGTCGCTTCTTTGATGAAAGCTTTATTCAGGAGTGGAAGCGAACCAAGCGTGAGCAGCAACCCATCTCACTGGTACTGTTTGATCTGGACTTTTTCAAACAGTACAACGATCAGTATGGTCACCTTCAGGGGGATGAGTGTTTGCGTAATATTGCAGAACTTGTGTCCTCAGTGATCAATCGTCCTGGTGATCTTTTTGCTCGTTTTGGTGGTGAGGAGTTTATTTTATTGCTGCCCAATACCCCTGAGTCTGGAGCTTTGACAATTGCTAATCAGTGTCGTGAGCTGGTGGAGTCGCTGGCGATTCCGCATCATAAGTCATCTGTTTCTGAGGTCGTGACCATTAGTGTCGGTGTCTGCAGTCTGGTTCCTGAGGCCCACATTACTGAGAACGATATGTTGGATCTGACGGATCAGGCGCTTTATTGTGCGAAAGATCGAGGCCGTAATCAGGTGGTTAGTGCGAATCAGGAAAACTTTACTCCCCGTAAGGATCTGAATCGTAAGCTCTGATCTGGGTTACGATGGTATCGCTTTAAAAGAAAAAGCCAGGCAAGTTCTGAACCGTACCCCAACATTTGGACATCCAGTCCAACTTTATGGGGGCAGTTCAGTTTCTTGCCTGGCTTTTTAAGTTTTAAGCGTCCTGCCTTAAACCTTAGGTGTTGTCGTCGGATTTCTCTGTCTCTGTAACCGATGCTTGGGCTTCAGAAGGATTTTCAGCCTTCAGGCGCAGGCTTTCCCAGCGGGAAAACATCATCGCGGCAACAAACAGAATGATGGACGACACGGAAAGACCTAAGCCAACAATCTGATGTTCAGGCAGAAAGGACTGATCCACGCCGTACATAAAGTAGAGCAAGCTGACAAAGCATAGCCAGGCATGGGAGCGTGGTCGGCGGATCCAGATGCCGGGAGCGAACAGAAGTAATGGCAACACAGGCATGAACGCGAGTAAGGCGATTACATGGAGAGGTGCGCCATCTTTGGTGATCTGAAAACTGTTCAGGATCAGAAAACCGATAATTGCAAGATAGCTCAACAAAACCCAAAAACGGCTTTTGTTCGCCATACGGCCGATATCTTTGCCTGTTTCCAGGCGGTTCATCATCTTTCTCACAGTATCTCCTGTGAATGTAGGTAAGTGAGCATCTGACTTAATTCAGTCGCAAAGCCAGTTCGGCTACACGTTTGCCCTGAGCAACACAAAGCTCCAGTTCGGTTGGATCTACCGGGTTATCACCGGATTTTCCGGCAACATGACTGGCACCATAAGGGGTTCCCCCGGAACGGGTTTCCAGTAAACCGGTCTGGCTGTATGGAATACCCGCGAGAATCATTCCGTGGTGGAGCAGGGGAACCATCATCGACAGCAGCGTTGCTTCCTGACCACCATGAAGACTGGCGGTCGAGGTAAATGCTGCCGCTGGCTTATCGATCAGCGCACCGTTCATCCAAAGATTGCTGGTGCTTTCCAGGAAGTACTTCAGTGGTGCTGCCATGGTGCCAAATCGGGTCGGGCTGCCCAGGATCAGACCTGAGCATTGGCGCAGATCTTCCTCACTACAGTAGAGATCGCCGTCCGAAGGAATCACATCGGCAACCGCCTCACACTCGGCGGAAATGTCCGGCACGGTGCGTAATCGGGCTTCAATGCCGGACACTGACTCTACGCCCCGGGCGATAGCCTCAGCCATCTGCCGCGTTGCGCCATGGCGGGAGTAGTACAGCACCAGAACAAAAGGCTGGCTCATGCCAGCAGCTCCAGAACATTTTCCGGAGGACGGCCAATGGCAGCCGCCGCTTGGGTTTCGGCAATCGGGCGTTCCATCAGCTTAGGTGTGTTAACCATTGCGGCGATCAACGTTTCGTCGTCGCTGTCTTTACTGAGTCCCTGTTCTTTGAACTCAGCTTCCTTGGTGCGCATCATGTCGATAGGCGATACATCAAGCTTCTTCAGCAGGGTACGGATCTCGGCATCAGACAAAGGCTCGTCAAGATAGCGGCGAACACTGGGCTCAACACCGTTTTCCTGCAGCAGTTCCAGAGTGGCGCGGGATTTAGAGCAACGTGGGTTGTGATAAAGAGTGACAGCAGGCATGAGTTATCCTTGATCCTGATCAAATAGGGTAGAATGACGCCTATTCTAACGATATGTCCTGCCAACGAAAAGGAGCGGCTGTAATGGGATCGATTTTAAGAAAAGACTGGCCTGGTCTGATTCGTTTTGTCATCAAGCGCTTTATTGGTCAGGAGTGTCAGAAAACCGCGGCAGCTTTAACCTACACCACCCTTTTTGCGCTCGTACCTCTGATGACGGTCGCTTTTGGGATTTTGTCAGCGCTGCCCAGTACAGATAGCGCGGGTGTGGGCATTCAGGAGATGCTGTTCAGCAATCTTCTGCCGGAGAGTAGTCTGGTCGTGAGTAACTATCTGGCAGACTTTGCTCAACAGGCCAGAAATCTCACCTTTGTGGGTGTCGTTTTTCTGGTCGTCACCGCGATCCTGATGATGAAGGCGATTGAGCGTGCCTTTAACAGCATCTGGTCTATTGCAGAAGACCGTAAGGGAGCCAGTAGTTTTCTGCTTTATTGGTCAGTGCTGACGCTGGGCCCTTTACTGATGGGGTCTGGTATGGCTGTTACTTCCTTTGTGGTTTCCCATAAGCTTTTTCTGGATGCGGCTGACACTCTGGGCGTAACCGCCGTTTTCCTGCAGTTTCTACCGTTATTAACCTCATCATTGGCCTTTATGATGCTGTTTCATTTTGTGCCGAAAACCCATGTCCCGCTGAAGAATGCCTGGGTAGGTGGTCTTTTTACCGCGGTTTGTTTTGAGTTGGCTAAGTGGGTCTTCACCCAGTTTGTCAGCCAATCGCCTTCCTATCAGGTTGTTTATGGGGCTTTTGCTGCAGTACCTCTTTTCCTTCTTTGGATCTATATCAGCTGGAATATTCTGCTGCTGGGAGCGACTCTGGTGATGGCACTTCAGCGTTATCAGTCAGACTGGAAAAGATTTAACCGTAATCCTTTTGTGGTGGCGATGCAGGTGCTGCAGGTGCTGTATTCGCGTTGGAAGGCTAATCAACCTTTGACACTCAATGAGTTACAAGAGATTTTATCGCCTCTGAGTACCCGGCTGCAGCGAGAATTAATGCGGGTGCTACAGGACAATAGTCTTATCGTTCGGGTAAAAAATGAAGCCGGAACGAAAGGGTTGCCGTCCAGCTATTGGCAGTTAGGGCGAGATCTTTCAGAACTGACTCAATGGCAGCTATTGAGCCTTCTGCCTTGGCCGATACCCGTTGAATTGGGTGCAGAGCCCCCCCATCAGCCGCCTGCTGATAAACCAGAAGCGGCTACGGATTCAGCTGGCAGGGCAAGTCATAAAGAACTGTCTGCACGTTCTGCATCAAAGAGTGAGTTTGCCCTTTTGCCGCTATCTGCTATAAACGTGCTTCAGGACTATTTACAGCGAGAAGAAAGTGAACTTTCTCTGCCAGCACAAGAGCTGTTTGAGAAATAGACGTAGGCATCCTGTCTTGTGGAGAAGGCAGGTAATACTTGATGTTTTATTGCAGGTGACTCTCATGCAAAACGACATAACCTCAGCACCTCTGGAATCGGAACCGGCTCTGGTAAAAGCGATCAATGTTTCCGGACGTGTCCAGGGGGTCTGGTTTCGGAAAAATACGCTTCATCAGGCCCAAAAGCGCGAGCTCGAGGGGTGGGTTATGAATCTTGATGATGGCTCGGTTCAGGTGCATGTTCAGGGTCCGGAAAGTCAGGTAACGGATCTGATTGATTGGCTATGGAAGGGGTCGCCGCTTTCCAGAGTGGATCATCTGGATATAGTCGATGCGGAACCTCTGGTGATGACGGGTTTCGAGATACGTTAGATTTTAGTTTTATTGTTCAGGTTCTGGCTTATTTGATTAGCTGTTGTTGAACGATACGCCGCATTGACTTAAGCCAAGTAAAATACTCAGGTATTCGCTAAAATGGCCTCAGAATTTTTCGGAGGCTTTATGGCGTCATCTCATCTTTCCTATCGTTCAGATCTCAGATTCTCGTTTCAGGCATTTTTCTCACTGGGCTTTCGTCCTTTCTTCCTTTTCGGGGCACTCTTTTCTGTCATTCTGATGTTGGGCTGGACGTTTCAGCTCAGGGGTATCCCTTTCCCTCACGCGTCGGTGGTTAACTATTATCCCGGCGTGTTATGGCACAGTCATGAGCTGATTTTTGGCTTTGCAACCGCCATTATCAGCGGCTTTTTATTGACGGCCGTGGGCAACTGGACCGGGCAAAAAATGCTGAATGGCACATGGCTGGCGGCACTGGTCTTACTCTGGATCTCGGGTCGGATTGTGCCTTTTCTGCCACTGGAACCTCTGATCGTAGCTCTGGTTGATCTGGCGTTTTATCCGCTGCTGACGTTGGCTATCGCGGTGCCGATTCTGAAGAGTGCAAACCTGCGTAATATGGTGTTTATCGCCTTCTGCGGTTTGCTTTTTCTGATGAATCTGCTGGTACATTTTGATCGTCTGGGCATCGCTCCGGGCATGTCCCATCTGGGGATCTATGGTGCACTGAATATTATCGTGCTGGTGATGCTGATTATCGGTGGTCGGGTCATTCCTTTTTTTACCGAGCGGGCAACCCATGATTATCAGGGGCGACAGATCCCCTGGGTTGAAAAGCTGATTTTGCCGGTGGCTGTGGTGACATTTCTCAATGATCTCTGGCAGCCTCTGGCGATCTGGGCGAACGTTCTTTCCGGATTGCTGGCGCTGCTGTTGCTGATGCGGGTCGGAGGCTGGTTTGACCGCAGGATTCTGTCCAATCCTCTGCTATGGATTCTGCATGCCGGTTATCTGATGCTGGGGCTGGGCTTTTTGTTGCGGGCAACATTGCCCTGGTCAGGCCTGTCGCCTTTTATCTATATCCATGCGCTGACAGTGGGCGGGATCGGCCTGCTGACGCTGGGCATGATGTCCCGTGTATCCCTTGGCCATACAGGACGATCGCTGCAATTACCCACGCCGATAAAGGTCGCTTTCTATAGCCTGTTGGTCGCCGTGATTGCCCGTGTTTTTGCCATGGCAGCGGTTCAGAAACCTTTTCTGTATGACCTGTCTGCCACCGCCTGGATGCTGGCCTTTGGTTTGTTTGCCGTGGTTTACTTGCCCGCACTGGTTTCGCCCAGAGCCGACGGTAAAGGCTGACAGCCGCGGCTGTTTGCTTTTATCAGCTGCCCGAGACGAATCATCGCCTGTCGGTATTCCGGCTGATCCTGATACAGGGCGAAGTTGATACGTATATAGTGCTTGTTGCTTTGGTCACTGCCAAACAGCGGGCCGGGTGTGATATTGATTTTTGCCGCCTGAGCTTGCTGGTACAGTGCCATCGCATCGCACCCTTCGGGTAGTCGTATCCAGGCCAGAAAACCGCCTTCCGCCGGTTCGTAGTGTACCGAATCCGGCCAGTCCCATGCTTTTCCCCGTTGGGTTGTTGAGAGTGGGCTGAACAATAATCGCCCTGACCGGCCACTGTTCCAGTGCAGCAGTGCTTTATAGTACAGATAAGTTTGTTTTGACAGTGCTGAGCCCTTGGCGGTGCTGATCGATCTTTTTGCAGAACGGGAATCCGGGATTATTGCGATGACAACACTGGCACTTAAATTTGAACGCCATAAAACCTTATTGATCGCCCTGCTTCCCTGGGTGTTCGTCTTGCTTTGGAGTACCGGCTTTATCGGAGCTCGCTTTGGCCTGCCCTATAGCGAACCCTTTACCTTCTTAAGTTGGCGTATGGCGGGAAACCTGCTGGTGTTTCTGCTGTTGATGCGGATCTTTAAGGTGAGCTTCCCCAGACGTATCGCGCTGTGGAAGCAGCAGATGATTACCGGTGCGTTGGTACATACCGCTTATCTGGGGGGCGTATTCTCGGCTATTGAGCTAGGTATGCCTGCGGGGTTGGCAGCGCTTCTGGTTGGCCTGCAGCCGATGCTGACGGCTGTCATTATGGCGTTGGTTTATCGAAGCGCGCCAAGCGCTAAGCAGTGGCTGGGATTAACACTGGGCATTGTAGGTGTTGCACTGGTGCTGAGTAACGGCCGGGCCGACTTTCTGCAAAATGGTGATGTCAGCAGTGAACAGTTGCTATGGGTTTTGTTGGCGCTGACCGGCATCACGTTAGGAACCCTTTATCAGAAAAACTATTGTGAGCAACAACCCTTGCTGGCAGCGACTTTTATTCAGTACTTCTCTGGGTTTGTCGTGATGTTGCCGCTGGCGTTGCTGACGGAGAATACCCAAGTGCAGTGGCATCCTGAGTTCACCGGAGCGCTAATCTGGTCGGTGCTGGTGCTTTCCGTTGGTGCGATTCTTTTGCTGATGCTGATGATTCAGATGGGCGAGGCGACCCGTACCGCCAGTTACTTTTATCTGGTCCCCCCAGTGACAGCGTTGCAGGCTTGGATTCTTTTTGATGAGCAGCTGACGGGGGTTGCTCTTTTAGGTATGGCGATAACGGTTTTGGGTGTGTACTGGGTGAATAAGCGGTGAGATCAGGTGTCGTGGGCTCCTTCTACCAATGATTCGATTTAGTCGAACGAAAGTTGTTATAAATAGCAATTTTCTATCGTTTTTATCGGGACTATAGTGAGCCTAATTAATCGAAACTTGTTCGGAAGAGGAGCCTGCTATGGCTGAATTTAAAGTACTTAACCGTGTTAAAGGAATGCCGACATCCGATGGGGCTGGTGTTCGTCTGAATCGAGTTATCGGAACACCGCAACTGCGCCATCTGGACCCTTTTCTGATGCTGGATGAGTTCCGCTCCGATAATGCCGATGATTATATTGCAGGCTTTCCGCCTCATCCGCATCGTGGCTTTGAGACCATTACTTACATGCTGCATGGTGCCATGAAACATGAGGATCATCTCGGCAATGTCGGTATGCTGACCTCTGGCGGTGTGCAGTGGATGACTGCGGGAGAGGGGGTTATTCACTCCGAAATGCCGATGCAGGAAGATGGCCTGCTTTGGGGCTTTCAGTTCTGGCTGAACTTGCCGGCTAATGAAAAGATGAAAGCCCCTTTTTATCAGGATCTGGCTCCGGAAGAGATCCCGGAAGTGCAGGATGATAATGGTGTACTGCGCCGTGTTGTTGCCGGTGTATCCAAAGGGACAGAGGGGCCTATCCAGCGTGATGCAACTCAGCCTCTAATGGTCGATTTTCGTATTCAGAAGGCTACTGAGCTGGAGCATGATTTGCCTGCAGGCCATAAGGCTTTCCTCTACGTCTATGAAGGCTCGGTTGAAGTTCCTGAGGCCAATCTGATCCTGGAACGAGGTGAATTACTGGCCTTTAGCGGAGAGTTACTGAAGCTTCGCAGTTCTGACAAAGCCGGCGTACTTATGGTTGCAGGAAAGCCGTTAGAAGAGCCTATCGTGCAATACGGCCCTTTTGTGATGAATACTGCCGAAGAGATCCAGCAGGCGATGGTGGATTATCAGAACGGTGTGCTGGCTAAGGTAGCTGAAAAAGTTTAACTAACGCCATTCGGCAATCTTAATCTCATTGAGACTGTTTAAGGCCTGTCGTTTTTAGTCTTTTATAAGGCGATAAGCGACAGGTTTTTTTATATCCTGACTTGATTCACTGACAAATGTACGGACGGGTAAGCGACTGGATGCAGTCTGGCTCTGTAAATAAATGTAATTAGAGCGTCCGCTACTAAAAAGGGATGATTATATTTAACCTTTTGAAAGCAAAGGTTTTTTCATGTTTGAAGTGTTTTTTTGTCTCTATACGCCTTCGTTAGCATTGTAGTGCCTTGATTTTATTACATAAATAATCTTTTTTAAGCGTTGTTATTCCATTATTATCGGCCGCCCTTAAAACTGAGCGATCAACCTGAAAACGATTGCTCACGCGGACGGATCAAACGGTCCTTTATTACAGGTCTGTATTCCTGAGGTAATGGGGATGATGAGACCTATCTTCCCAGATTCAGAATATAAGTTTCCTGTGACATTGATATGACATGAGGTAGCTTGGCAATGAAGCGGAATCTTCCTGTTTCCGGTAAAGAACGGTTAATGGATAAAGACCGTTGTATTATTTCCACTACGGATAAAAAAGGGAAGATTACCAACTGCAACGATTACTTCGTTGAGATCGCGGGCTTCAGTGAAGATGAGTTGCTGGGGGCGGCGCACAACATTATCCGTCATCCGGACATGCCGCCAGCCGCCTTTCAGGATCTCTGGGATGTGCTAAAACAGGGCAAGCCGTGGATCGGCGTGGTAAAAAACCGCTCCAAGAATGGCGACCACTATTGGGTTGATGCCTACGTTACTCCTATCTTCGATAAAGGTGAGATCACCGGCTACCAGTCTGTTCGTCACTGTCCTGACCGGAAAGTGGTTGAGCGTGCTGAGAAGCTCTATCAGGCGATCAATAAAGGACAGCACGTTAGCCTCTGGTCCCGCTTTAAAGCCTTCTTCTCAACCAGTTACGTGCGCAGAACCTGGGCGGTTATCTGGTTAACGACACTGCCGATGCTGGCGCTGGTTTCTTTTCTGTTTGACAGTGTCAGCCCCTGGAAACTTCTGGTGCTTTTCGCGGGTGCCGGTGTGGTCAGTGCCATTGCGGCGAACTGGTTAGCGGCTCCCGTTACCTGTCTTGCCAAAGAGAGTGAGAAAATCTTTTCCAATGCGGTGGCTCAGCGGGTTTTCACCGGACGCTATGATGAGTTGGGCCAGCTTGAGCTGACGCAGAAGTTCCTCAGCCTGACGATGAAAACCGTGGTGAACCGGCTGGAAAATGCCTCGGAGCATATTCATGCTCATACCAGTGAAGTGGCTGAAAAAGCCCGTGATGTGAGCGATAAAACCCTGAGTCAGCTGGACGATATTGGTCATGCAGCCGGTACCATGCAGCAGATGACCGTTGCCACAGAACAAGTGGCTCAGAGCTGTGCTGAAGCAGCGACAGTAGCGCAGCAAACTGATGCGGTCAGTCAGAAGGGGCGTGTCATTGTTGAGCGCACGGAACAGTCTATCGGCAAAATGGCGGGTGATATTCGCGCTTCTATGGAAGTCATTACCGCTCTTGAGCAGAGTAGTCGCAATATCGAGTCGATTCTGGATGTGATTAACGGTATTGCCGAGAAAACCAATCTGTTAGCTCTGAATGCTGCGATTGAAGCGGCCCGCGCCGGTGAACAGGGACGAGGTTTTGCGGTGGTTGCCGATGAGGTGCGTAATCTGGCACAGAGTTCTCAGGCCTCAACCGCTGAAATTCAGGCGCTTCTGCAAACTTTTCAGCAGGAAACGCAGGATGTTTGCCATCTGATGACTGCATGCCAGGATCAGGCTGGCGGCACGGTCGATGAGATCAGAGATGCTGAGCGTATTCTGCTGGAACTGAGTGATACGATCCGCCAGCTGGGGGATATGAACCAACAGATTGCGACTGCTACCGTTCAGCAGAGTAGTGCCGCCAGCGAACTGAATCAGCGTTTGGAGCAGATTCATGCCGCAGCGAATGGTGTCACGTCTTCAAACGAGGATATGGTGTCTGACAGTATTGCGCTGAAAAATGAAGCGAAAGATCTGTCCGGACTGATTCGCCGGTTTGGCCTGAGCTCCTGATCTCCGCTGGAATGCACCGCAATAGTTCCACTTTGGTCAAAAAAAACCTCAATAGTCGGGTATCCCGCTATTGAGGCTTCATCAGCTGCTTTCTTGATCTTTAGGGTTTGCTTCCGGTTATTTCTCCAGCCAGCCGTTCAGGTGGCGGTTAAACTCGGGGATGTTTAACGGTTTGGTCAGATAAGCATCAAACCCAGCCTCTTCTGCCTGCCGGAAGTCATCCGGCATAGCGTTGGCAGACAGTGCCACAAGATGCCGGTTGGTATCCAGGCCTTCACTGCGGATATGGCGAAGCAGGTCATAGCCGGACATTCCCGGTAGGTTAATATCGAGAATAACCAGATCCGGTGATTCATGGCGCAGAATTTCGAGCCCTTCCTCTGGTGTTGCGGCTGTTAGCAGGCGATCACCATGGCGTTTGGCAAAAATTTTCTCCACCAGCATGCGGTTGGTTGCATTGTCTTCCACATAGAGAGTGGTTGTTTTCTCGCCACCATGGGAGATGATCTCCGCAACAGAAATTTCTACCTTTTCCGGTGCTTTGCGGACTTGACTACCCTTAGCCATTGGGAGGACCAGAGAGAAGGTACTCCCTTTTCCCGGTGAGCTGCTGACCTCTATAGAGCCTCGCATCGCTTCAGCCAACTTCTGGCTGATGACCAGACCGATACCGGTTCCCTGACGTGTACTTGAATCCATGCCCAGGCGTTCAAAGGGCTGGAAGAGCTTTTCCAGTTGATCATCAGCTATACCATAACCTGTATCGGCTATGTGAATTTTGAACTGATTGTCCACTTGCTCCATGCTAATCCTGATCTCACCTTGTTCCTGATTGTATTTGATGGCATTACTGACGAGATTAAGCAAAATCTGCTTCACGCGACGATTGTCGCCCAGGATCGATGGGTTCAGATCTTTAGGAAAGAGGGTTTTGATATTGATGCCGAAGCGTTCTGCCATGTGTTTGTTCAGGGTTAGGGTTTCCTGAATCACTGGTATAGGATTGATAGGTTCGATCTTAAGGTCAATACGACCGGCTTCGATTTTAGAAAGGTCCAGAATCTCATCAATCAGCTGTAACAGATGATTGCTGGCCTTACGGATCTCCTGCAGGCTTTCGAGGTGTTCTTCGGTCAGGTCGTCCTCATCCATCTCCATGAGCTGGGTATACCCCTGAATAGCGTTCAGCGGTGTACGCAGTTCATGACTCATACTGGCCAGAAAAGAACTTTTGGCGCGGTTAGCCTGTTCAGCATTCTCTTTGGCATGCAGCAGCTCTTCCATCATCAGCTTGCGACCTGTGATATCCCGATAGGTGCCGAGAAGCCCGGTGATGTTATGTTCTTCGTCCCTAATCGGAACTTTGTTCAGTTCAACCCAGAGATAACTGTCATCATTACGATGCAGGTAATAGTTCTTGTTCTGAATCTCATGGCCTTGTTCAATGACAAGGCTATCATCCTGCTGGAGCTGGCTGATATTGATCTGCTTGTGCAGTTGCTGAAGATCAGCTTCTATATCAGAACTGAGCGGGGTTTCCTCTTCCGGCAGGCGTGCCAAATCATGCATTAGCCAGCGGTTCACCCCCTGAATATTGCCTTGCGTATCCTGCCAGTAAACCCCTGCCGGAATGTGATTAAGAACCAGCTTAAGCATTTTCTCGGTACGCTGGCGCTCTTCAATTTCGGCCTGCAGCTTCTCGGTAAATCGCGCGTTGCTGCGACAGAGTTCCAGTGTCTTGGCAAAGTTAGCCATAATGGGGGTGAACAGCTGATCCGGTAATGGTTGTTCACTGTTGACCGAAAACAGCACGAAGGCATCGTCGATACCCGCCGGCAGAAAAAGGGCAGACTGATACCCTTCAAATACCGGATGTAAGCTCTGAATTTTGTCCGGTACGGGGCAGAAGGTGCTCTCAAGGGGCAGCCTGAAGTCCAGGGTCAGTTCTTTGGTCGGGTCGGGGGTAAAGGTTTTGCCTGCAATACTTTGCCGTATACTAAAGCTGAAACTGTTTTCCTGACGGGCAATGTTACTGATAAACAGGCCTGTAGGCATTCCGGTGTGATAGAGCAATCGTTGCAAAAACTTCTGCACCAGAGGTTTTTCACTGGTTTCTGACCCCATCAGGAGTGCCATCTCATAAAGAATGGCCAGGTTCTGATCGCTCATGGTGTTCCTCATTATGTCCGGTTAGAGCCTGTTCCGGCCAGATCTGTTAAAGCCAAGGACAGCAGACAATGGCTGCATTATGGAAAAGGGGGTAGCCTTGTCCTTCATCATTACATATTTCCCCCAGCGACAGGGCTCCACTGAGGTGAGTGTTCGGGAAGCGCTCTGACAGTAGTTTGAGCTCGTGGTCAGCCTGTTTGCCAAGATGCATACGGCGGCCAGCACAGTAAAACACCTGATAATCCGGTGCAGGCTTCTTCAGTTGATGGGCCAGCAGGTCCAGAGTTTCAGTGCCGTCTGCCTTAACCCCCTGGAGCAGACTGATAACCGTGTGCTCGGGTATATCACCAACGCAAACAAGAGTACCGTCGTCTTCAACCGCAACCGGGATGCGAACCAGAGGCTGTCCGGCCATGCGCATAATGCCAAAAGGAAAGTGGGTGGCATAGTCATAAAAGTTATCAGCGGTGACCTTCTGCTGGTAGCGGTTGAAGATCTCTTCCTGATAGACCTCGAAAGCGTTTCGCCAGTTGATGCTGTGAATACGGTTGCCTGTGGTAGACGTTGCCGTAATGGGCTCAAAATTCTTATAACCGTGGGCCAGAGCGGTATCAAATTCGGTGTTGTATAGCAGTGCCCACAGACCGTAGCCGATCTGCCGATCGCTGTCGAACAGGCAGGCCATCGGCTGAAAGGTCTCGCTTCCGGCATTAGCACCGCTGTAGCGCACGCTTTTGTGAAGTTTCAGGTAAAGCTGATCGAGAATATCGCTGATGTTGGGTTGCTGAGCATCAAAAACGAGGAAAAGATTGGCTTGTTGATTTCCGGGGGGGGTATCAGAGGGGATTGCATCCAGTTGAGCAACCTTATCAGCAATAGCATCTGCTGGTTGGTTCTCACAGCTGATTAACCGGGGTTGGCAGGTGTCGGGCAGCGCTTTAATCAGACAGCCGGTGTTTCTCAGTGTGCTATCAAACACTAAGGCGGGGAATATAGCGCCAACTAAGCCGATCTCCAGAGACTTACAGGTTGCCTGGATCAGCTTGGTCTGATCCGCATTTTGCTCAGCTAGCCAGCAACTGATCTGGTTTGTACCCATTGACTTCAGTGTGCTGAGTATCTGATGTAACTCCTCTTGCTGAGCTTCCTGGCTCAGTTCGGGAAAATTGATAAAGCCTGTATAACCCTGTGCCATGCTCAATCCTGTTTTGTTACCGGAAGAGTTAATCTGAGCTCATTGTTGAATATATATTTTTTTGCCATCATTCTTGTGAGTATATTGAACAAATGACGGAATATCATCCTTCAATCCAGAGCCCGGAAAATTCCTTTTATTCGTTGGGTATTTTTTCGCAAAAAAAAGCCCACACATAGTTGCGCGGGCTTAACGCTCAGAACTTACCGGATGTTATCCGGTAAGTCAGGTGTCATCCTGTCAGTGTTACTGAGCATTTTTCGCGAACGCGTCTTTCAGGAATTCCATAACAGTCGTCTGATCGATCATGGTGTTTTCGCTGTCACGACGGCCACGGTATTCCAGCTGACCCTCTTTCAGGCCGCGCTCACCGATCACGATGCGGTGCGGTACACCGATCAGTTCCAGGTCGGCAAACTTGAAACCCGGACGGCTGTCACGGTCATCCATCAGCACATCGTAACCGGCGGCTTTCAGCTCGGCGTACAGCTTCTCACTGGCTTCCTGAACCATCTCAGATTTATGCGCATTCATCGGCACGATAGCCACTTCAAACGGTGCAATCGCTTCCGGCCAGATGATGCCGTTCTCGTCGTGGTTCTGTTCGATCGCAGACGCCACCACGCGGGTCACACCGATACCGTAGCAGCCCATGATCATAGGGGTTGGCTTGCCGTTTTCACCCAGAACCGTGGCATTCATCGCTTCGCTGTATTTGGTGCCCAGCTGGAAGATGTGGCCCACTTCGATGCCGCGTTTGATGGACAGGGTGCCTTTACCATCCGGGCTGGCATCGCCTTCAACCACATTGCGCAGGTCAGCAACTTCCGGCAGGGCGACATCGCGACCCCAGTTGAGTCCGAAGTAGTGTTTGTCATCAATGTTGGCACCAGCACCAAAGTCAGAGGCAACGGCTACTGCGCGATCCACGATGCACGGGATACTCAGGTTAACCGGGCCCAGTGAACCCGGACCAGCACCGATCACGGCCTTGATCTCTTCGTCTGTAGCGAAGGTCAGAGGTGCGGCAACCATTGGCTGATTTTCGGCTTTGATCTCGTTCAGGGTGTGGTCGCCACGAACGATCAGAGCGACGAAGTCAGCTTCTGCGTCTTCGTCCGCTTTAACAATCAGGGTTTTAACGGTTTTCTCAATCGCCAGGCCAAACTGCGCAACCAGCTGGTCGATGGTTTTGGCGTTTGGTGTATCAACCAGCGTCATCTCCTGAGTTGGCGCATCGGCTTCTGCCTGTGGTGCTACGGCTTCCGCTTTTTCGATGTTTGCCGCGTAGGTGCCTTCGGTGTTGAATACGATATCGTCTTCACCGGAGTCCGCCAGTACGTGGAACTCGTGGGAGCCTTCACCACCGATCGAGCCATTATCTGCCAGTACTGGACGATAGTTCAGACCCAGGCGGTCAAAGATGTTGCAGTAGGTCTGGTACATCACATCGTAAGTCTCCTGCAGAGACTCAGGGGTGCTGTGGAAGGAGTACGCATCCTTCATGATAAATTCGCGGGAGCGCATCACACCGAAACGCGGGCGGATCTCATCACGGAACTTGGTCTGTACCTGATAGAAGTTAACCGGCAGCTGCTTGTAGCTTTTGATCTCTTTACGGGCCATATCGGTGATCACTTCTTCGTGGGTCGGGCCTACACAGAAATCACGCTGATGACGGTCTTTGAAGCGCAGCAGTTCAGGGCCGTACTGTTCCCAGCGACCGGACTCTTCCCACAGCTCTGCTGGCTGTGCGGCCGGCATCAGAACTTCCTGCGAAACCTTGTCCATCTCTTCGCGGACAATGCGCTCAACTTTACGCAGGGTGCGCAGGCCCAGCGGCAGCCAGGTGTACAGACCAGACGCCAGACGACGGATCATACCGGCACGTAACATCAGCTGATGGCTGATCACTTCAGCATCAGCAGGGGTTTCTTTTAAGGTGGAGATAAGAATTTGACTGGCGCGCATAGATACGGTCTCTGACTTAATTCATGTTTTGAAATGCGGGTAATTGTATGCCCTAAGCCGGCTCGGGTACAGAGGGTGCGTTTATCCGGGGATATCAATCTGTTGTTTTTCTTATGATTCTTTGGTTTCAATGGGGTTTAACCTGTGGATGGTTTGCATTATTGTTGAGCCTGTTTGCGACTGAGTACCTGTTGCAATGAATATCGGACTCACTCCCCGTCGGCAATATGGAAAAGATTGCTCTTGATAAACAGGATGTTGCATGGCTCAGATCATCCCCTCACTTAATACCTGCCTGAAAAAAATGACTTCAGGTGAAAAGCGGCTTGCGGAAGCGTTTCGTAAACACCTGGAAGATGATTATCTCTGCTGGTTTGATATTCCTGTTGGTCGTCAACGGCGTTATCCCGATTTTATTATTCTGAATCCACGTCGTGGTCTGATTTTTATCGAAGTGAAAGACTGGAAGCTTGATAATATCAAAGCAATTAATCCTCAGACGGTAGAGTTACTAACGGACAGTGGATTGAAACATGTGAGCCATCCGTTAATACAGGCGCGCCAGAGTTGTTATCAGGTGCTGGCTGCTCTTGAGAAGGATCCCGCGCTGCAGCAAACAGAGGGACGTCATAAAGGTAAACTCTGCTTTCCTTATACCTATGGTGTTTACTTTCATAACATCAGCCGGGAAGCGTTTAATGCCAGTCTGGAGGAGTCGGAAAGAGAGACTGTTTTGCCAGGCCGTTTGTGTCTGTTCCGAGAGGATGCTCGCAATAATATTGACGCCGAAGCCTTTCAGACTCAGCTCTGGGATATGTTTGAATACACCTTTAAGAGACCGCTCACCCTACCTCAGATTGACCGAATTCGTTGGCATCTTTTCCCTGAGATACGCATTAATGCTCCAAGGCAGGACAGCTTCTTTGATGACGATGCGAATGTGCCATTGGAAGACAGTTTGCCGGACATTGTTAATATTATGGATCTGCAGCAGGAGCTGCTGGCACGCAGTCTTGGTGATGGGCATCGGGTGATCCATGGTGTAGCGGGGTCCGGTAAAACTCTGATTCTCGGATATCGTTGTCTGCATCTGGCAAAAGCACTGAATAAGCCGATTCTAGTTCTTTGCTACAACATCACGCTGGCTGCTGCGATCCGAAACTTTATGAGTGACAGAGGAATCGATCAGCAAGTGCAGGTTTATCACTTTCATGATTGGTGTAATACCCAGCTGCGCACGTACCAAAGTGTCGTTCAGGAAGGCGAAGGTGAATACTGGGAAAGGGCGGTGCATAGTGTTATCCAAGGGGTTGAGGATGATCAGATTCCCCGGGGGCAATATGGCGCTGTGATCATTGATGAGGGCCATGACTTTGAGCCGGAGTGGCTGCAGCTAGTGACTCAGATGGTTGATCCGGAAACCGACTCACTCTTACTGCTTTATGATGATGCGCAGGATATCTACCGCAAGAAGAGCGCGTTAGACTTTTCACTCTCCAGTGTTGGGATACAAGCTAAAGGTCGTACCACTATCCTGAAAATGAACTATCGTAACAGCCGGCAGATCGTCGATTTTGCTTATCGTTTTGCTAAAGATTACTTCTCCGGCAGTAGTCGGGAAGAGATTCCGCTGGTGCAGCCGCAGGCTGCCGGACAAAGTGGTCCTTCGCCTGTTGTAAAGCAGAGGGGGTCGTTATCTGATGAGATCGCTTATATCGTGCGCTGTCTGAAACACTGGACTAATAACGGGCAGGCGCTTAATAGCACCGTTGTTCTTTATCCGATCAAATACGTTGGTAGTCAGATGGCCAAAGCGCTGCAGGAAGCGGGTATTGGGCATCGATTGTTGAATGAAAACCGAGCCAAGAAAGAGTTCGACCCTAATGCAGACCTGATTCATCTGATGCCTATGCCAAGCAGTAAGGGGCTTGAATTTGACACCGTTGTATTACTGGATGCATCGGGGCATCGGAAAGCTGGTGAATCAGAATCAGACGATGAGGTCATACAGGCGGCGATGAGGATTCTTTATGTGGCAATGACAAGAGCGCGTAAGCAATTGTTGGTTTGCTATCACCGGGAAAACCTCATTTCTAAACAGATTGCGGAAGCGGTTCAAAATGATGATGTTGATTCTGAAAGGCGATGTCTGAAATTTGCCGATGCCTGACCTGTCCCGCAAGCCAAATTTCAAACCTGGCTTGCATTGTCATCAAAATGCCCTATTGAGCCCGGGCATTATTCCCACCTAAACTGCCTGACGAACAACAATAACAATAATGGGAAAAGGACAGGGTATGGCGCTTTCCGCGATACACACGCGAAATATCAAAGGTGACCTTTACGGTGGCGTCACCGCTGCGGTTGTGGCGCTTCCTTTAGCATTGGCTTTTGGGGTGTCTTCCGGCGCGGGGGCGATAGCCGGTCTTTATGGCGCTATCTTTGTCGGACTTTTTGCGGCGCTGTTTGGCGGCACATCATCGCAGGTGTCGGGTGAGTGTGGTCGGGCTACAAAACCCGGTGGCTTACACCCTTGAGAAGTTAAAAGTGCTGCATCAGATTCCGGAGCAGGAAAGGTTTGAACTCTGGACAGAGGCTCTGACGGACAGCGAGTCCTCAGAAGCTACTGATGGCCGGCACCGCTATCAGAAACTGTAGACTAGGGTAACTTCAAACTCAGTATTGGTGCTTTTCGCATCTTCCGGAACACTATCGGTATAGTCCATTCTGTAGTTGATCTTGGTCGCCAGACTGCCATTGATCTGGCTTTTGAGGCCTGTTTCTGATTGCCATATTGTTTTTTGGGAACCTGAGTTGACCGACACAAGCTGATCAAACTGAACCGCGTCATTGAGCTGCCAGAAAATTTACTGGCGAGGCGCAACATATGTCTCAGGCTGAAGTTATCTAGCTGCTGATCGACCAGAACGGCCTGCGATAAGGAAATTGTGATCAGGATATCATTTTTTCTAGTATAGTAGCTCTAGTTGGCCGTTCGACTGAATACTAGTTATAACCTATTGAATATAAACATTTTAAGAGGCTGTTATGTCATACAGTATCGAGGCCATTGAATCCGTTCTGCTGACCCGATTAAAGCAGTTGGCTGAAGTATTTAGCCGGAACGACACGGTCAAAGGCCGTGCGCTGAGAATTGTCGATCTTGGGGTGTTTCCCTGGATGCAGACAATAGAGATCTCCTTCCTGTTTGAAGGTGACAAGATCGTCGGCATGGATGAATTGGCAGAGGATGATGAGATCGCCGACTGGCCGTTTTATGACATCTCCGGCATCAATGAAGGTCGTTGGCCCGAAGCGGAATCTCTGGCGGCTGAGATGGCGGGTGTTTGGAATGACAGCGACAATCCTGAACTGATACCGTTTTTGCGGGATTTTGCCAAGGCAGCCCAATCGCTGGAGTTAAAGCAGGCACTGTCTGGCCTGAATCTGGCTGATGATTTTACTTTTCAGATTCTGAATCCTGATCAGGACAACAGCCCGAATTATTATCTTGAACCTTAACGCGCACTCATAATCAAGCGAAGGGAAGGACCCCATGTATATTGAAAAGCTACCACCGGAACAACAAGCCCTGCTGGATTCTTTTGAAGAAGCCGGTGGCGTGGTCGACCTGGTGGTGCTCAACCGTGATGTTGCTGAGCGTAATGCCGAAACCTATCGACAGGCCGCCCTGATGGCTCTGGATGCGGTAGGTGCTCAGTGGGATCAGTATTTTACCGAGCTGGTGAAGTTACCGGACTACCAGAACTACAAGCGCAATGAGTTTTTCTCCGTTAACGTCTCTGCCGATAAATTGACCGGTCACCGGATTGACCGGGCAGATTTTCTGGGCAATCAGTTTCTGGTCAACGAAAACTGCCTGCTGGTCCGTGGCAGGCATTCGAACTACCTGAATAACTATTTCCGGGAAGGCGATCCTGAAACAGACAAAACCTGTCTTTCCCAGGAGCAGCTGAGCAGGTTACCAAAAGCTGGATTCAGCGATGCCTTTCTTTCCCCTCCGTACAACTTACAGATCAGCAATGAAGATGCCTGCAGCCTCTTCTGGCAGATAGCTCATGTTTTCCTATCCGATCTGGATAAGGCGGCTGAGATCTGGAGCTGGTCCACCGAATGTTCCAACTACTTTGAAGCCGGGCATGAGTGGTGGGGCAGTCATTTTTATACCTTCTCCCACCCGGACTCCGACCGAGTGATTGCCGTTCTGGCCTCGGCAACGGATTAGAGGCCGGCGCAGGCTTAGCCTCAGCTTTTGACCCTAAAAAACCAATAAACCGATTTTATAAAAATGGAGACACAGGATGTTAGCGACTCATGTGCTGCACATTCGTGATGAAAACGCCTTTGGCACCGTTGCCAATGAACTGCAGATCCGTTTTGACCGCGTCCGGGTAACCGTTCAGGACATTATCACCGAACGGGTAACCCAGGAGGTGGTGAACTACAACCGCAAAGCCGCGGAATACGGCAGTGACAGAGCGCGTTTTCATCTGGTGCAGCCAACGGACCTTGAGCGTCAGTTAAACGGTGATAGCCATGCAAAAGGTAAGGGCTGTAAACCGGTGGATCTGGATAAGCAGATCGATGTCGCCCTGAAAGCGTTTCAGGGCAACGGTTTTTTTATTCTGATTGATGACCTGCAGGCGGAAAGTCTGGAGCAGGACGTTGAGATCAAAGCTGACACCCTGGTTTCTTTCGTTAAGTTAACCCCTCTGGTGGGGGGCTGAATTTTGTCTTTATTTTCGATTCTTAATCCGTTCAAAGCTAGGACATCCCCAACAATGAACACCAAAGTTGAGCTATTTCAGGATTTTGCCCTACGGCAGCATTTGGCACCGGAGGTTTGTGATGAGGCTGCGGTGGAGAAAATGACCGCCACCCTCGATAGCATTGAAGCGTTCATTTTAGAGCTCTGTGGTCATATTAACTCTCAAAGTAAATTGCCTTTTAAAGATTGCCCTGCTTATGTGGCGATCAGTAAGGCGCCTTCCGATGAAAAGCTGGCTTTTTTAGTGTTTGTTATGGTGCGGGAGTCGGGTTATGTCAGGCCGGAACCTTACCGCTCATCAGACCCTGAGGCCCGACGACATGTTTGCCGGATTCGGCTGATGGACAGTCTGATGCGCACCAAATTTGAGTGTCCGGACAACTTTTCATTTAATGCGCTGTTTCGCCTTATGTATCAGATGGATGACCCTGAAAAGGTCGAAACTCGCCTGCGTGCCAAACCCTTTACAGCCTTTGTTGTGATGCTTGAAAAGCATGTTAAGCGCTGTGGCGTCAGTGATCTTCTGGTCGAAGATCTGCATGCTATTCTGGATCAGGAAGAGCTTAAAGCAGAGCTGAGTGGCGACGGGCGGAGAAGTTACTGGGAGCCCAGTTTTCTCACGGCGGCTAAGAAGCTTCAACGTATGCTGGGGGCGTTTGATACGGTGCCTTATGAGTTGGGTTCCGGTATTGTCGGGAGCCTGATCGCGGAAGACCTGAACAGGATGGACAAAGAGAAGCAGGCTTTGTGGCATCCGTACTTCCATCATGCTGCCATGGCAAGTGGCGGAAAGCCGACGAAGAAATTTCTGAACGAAGCGAATCCTTTGATGGATAACATCGGGACTGCGGCCTTTAAGCAGCAGGTTAATCAGTGGCTGAGCGTTATCGCCGCGATCAAAATTGAAGAGCGTGACATCACCATCAAACTGGGTAATGGCCGCGATTACACCTATCAGGGTTACGATTATATCGAGGAGCACAGTTTTAATTTGCTGAAGGGACTTCTTTGGAGCTTGAGTCGTTATCACGACAGCCAGACCCTGAAGAATATCGCCCTGCTGACGGAAAAGTGTTTTCAGAAAATCCCGGAACGAGGCCCTGCAGCAGCCGGTGTCGGTAATGCTGGTATCTATGCGCTGGCGCAGTCCAAGGGGCTTGAGGGCATCAGTCACCTGTCCCGTCTTAAGCTGCGTATCCGTCAGAACAATACCCAGAAGCTGATTCAGAAATATATTGAAGAACAGGCGGCCAAGCAGGGTATTACCCCGGCCCAGGTTGAAGAGATTGCTGCGCCGGACTTTGGCCTAGTCGATGGCCAGCGAACCGAACTGTTTGATGATTACCGGCTGGTGCTGACTCATACCGGTGTTGGCTCAACAACCCTGCAATGGTTTAAACCGGATGGTTCAACCCAGAAATCGGTTCCGGCTTTTGTCAAAGACAACAGCAAGCACAAAGCCCGTCTGAAGAAGATGCAGGATCTGGCCAAGCAGGTAAAACAGGGTTCTACCACCCAGCGCGACCGTATCGACCGCCTCTATCTGGAGCAGATGAGCTGGAATCCTGAGAGTTTCAGCAAGTATTACCTCAATCATGGCCTGATCAGCCTGTTTGCCAGCCGTCTGATTTGGAATCTGGATGGCGTTGCCGGCCTCTATCATGAGGGGCAGTGGCAAAATGCCCAGGGTGAAGCCTTCTTTGCCGACGAAGCGGATTTCAATAATGTAGAAAAAATAACCCTGTGGCATCCGCTGGATTCAACCTCGGATGAAGTTCTGGCCTGGCGTGACCGTCTGGATCAGCTGGAGATTCGGCAGCCGGTCAAACAGGCCTACCGTGAGATCTATATTCTGACCGATGCCGAGATCAATACCCGGGTTTACTCCAACCGTATGGCGGCGCATATCCTGAAGCAGCATCAGTTTAACTCCCTGTCGGCACTACGCGGCTGGAAGTACTCTCTGTTGGGGGCTTACGATGATGGGCGTGATGGCGAGATCGCCAGTAAACCACTGCCAGCTTATAACATGCAGGCCCAGTTCTGGATCAATGAGATTCTGGACGATAACGACAGCTTTAACGATGCTGGTATCTGGTATTACGTAGCGACCGATCAGCTGCGGTTTGTTAACGCTGATGACGAGGCGATCCCTATGGTGGATATACCACCGCTGGTGCTGTCGGAAGTGATGCGGGATCTGGATCTGTTTGTCGGAGTTGCCAGTGTCGGTAACGATCCTCAGTGGCAGGATGGTGGCCCTGATTCCCGCCCGGCTTACCGTGACTACTGGCAGAGCTACTCCTTTGGTGATCTCACCGAAGTGGCAAAAACCCGTAAGACCGTTCTGGAACGACTGCTGCCACGGCTTAAGATCCGGGATAAGGCGGTTATCGAGGGTAAGTTCCTGATGGTGACCGGTACCCGTCACACCTACAAAATCCATATAGGCAGTGGCAACATCCTGATCGCACCGAATGACCGATATCTCTGTATCGTTCCGGGTCGGGGTAAGGACAAAAATGTCGACCAGGTGTTCCTGCCGTTTGAAGGGGATAACGGTCTGTCTATTGTTTTGTCTAAAGCCTTTATGCTGGCGGAAGACGACAAGATCACCGATGAAACCATTCTCAGCCAGCTTTAATCGCTGACGTTTTAACCTGTAAGCCTGCCGGGGTATCCGGCAGGCTTTACTATTTTTATGCGTTATTTATTAAAAGGACTTATGCCCATGGCCATTAAGTTACAGCAATTTATTGATACCCATCCCCCCGGCGAGAACCTGCAGCAAGCATCTGCTGAACTGGTAGCCCGTTACCGCAATCATCTGCCGGCCAGCCTCATAGAGCTTTGGCAGACCTACGGTTTTGGCTTTTATGGAGACGGCCTGATCCAGCTGATTAATCCTGAGCAGTATCAGGATAATCTCTGGGGCTGGCTGATGTATGACGAAGAAGATATGAGTCGCCTGCCCATCGCTCTGAGTGCCTTTGGCGATATCCTCTATTTCCGTAATTTAACCGTTGAAGAGGACGAGGCGCTGGATGAGGAAGAGGATGAGGTTGATGTGGCTTTTATCGACCCGCATACCTCTCAGACCGGCTCATTGGTTTGGTCCCTTGAAGAGTTTTTCAACGACTTCTGTTGTGATGATGAAGTCATTGAAGAGTTCTTCTACCGCTCGCGCTTGTTACAGACCCGAGAGCTGAAAGGAGAACTTGTTGCTGACGAGATCTATTATCACGTACCGGCGTTACGCCTGGGCGGTGATGGTGAACCGGCTAATAGTGGCAAAGGAAATGCTTCGGTTCAGTTGGATCTGCTTTTACAGATGGCGTTGGGTGGTTAGGCTTGTATCGAGTGTCACGAAAAGAAATGCGTTGTAAAACTCTATTAACAACATGCGGTTAGCCCGTTGTCTTTTTGTTAATACAGAACAGGCTGACACTTTTAGCTGTTTTAATTGTCAGATTAAATTCCCATAATTAAATACAAATCACAGCTGGGGAATTGAAATGAAATATCCATTTTTAGCCGCTGCATTACTGCCAGTATTTCTGGTTGGGTGTGGAGATTCTGATGAAGGCCAAAAAGGAAGTTTCACTCTGGGTATCACTGATGCTCCTGTTGATACCGCAAACAAGGTTGTTATCAGTTTTGAAAGCGTCACCGTAAAACCGTCAGAAGGTGATGCTATTGAGTTCGAGTTTGATGAAGAAAAAGAGATTGATCTGCTTTCTCTGACGGGCACTAACTCAACGAATTTGTTAGATGGCGTTAGTCTTGATACGGGCAAATACCAGTGGATTCGTTTGGGTGTTGATGCTGAAAAAGGTGACAGTGACTCCTATATTGAATTGTCTGATGGTTCTCAAAAGGAGCTGTATATCCCAAGTGGTTCCAACACAGGTCTTAAGCTGAATAAAGGCTTTACGGTAACCGAGGGTGGGAGCACCAGCTTTACCATCGACTTTGATCTGCGCAAGTCGATTACCGTAGCGGTAGGCGAATATAAGCTGCGCCCAACCTTGCGAATTGTTGATAATACTCAGGTTGGCAGTATCTCCGGAACTGTGAATTCAACGTCCATCTCCGCAGAATGTGGCGGTGAGTATGTTGCTGATACCGCAACCAACCATGGTGCTGTTTATGTCTACTCAGGTGCTGATGTAAGCCCGGTTGATCTGCAGGGTGCTGACACTGACCCTCTGACAACGGCATTCGTTAAGTTCTCCGATACTGGCTACAGCTATGAGGTTGGTTTCCTTGAGGCAGGCGATTACACCATTACCTACACCTGTGGTAATTCAGGTGACGAGCCTGAAACCGATGAAACTCTGAGCTACTTCGGTACAACCAATGTCACTGTGACAGCCGATGAGAAAACGACGCATAATTTTTAAGAACCGGCTCGATGGCTGGGTCGCAAGTATTCTTAAACGTTGCAGTAATGACCGGATATCCCTTAAGGGGTATCCGGTTTTTTCTTATGGGTTGCACTTATTACTTAAATCCAAGGTTAGCTTTAAATCCTTAAGGCTTTTTTATGCTCAAAGGGTAGAATCACCTAATTCAATTCTGATGGTTATCCGGCCCTGCCATGCAGGATGCCCTAAGGAGTTTTTGTGAGCAGTATCCAGCAGAGTATGCGGTCTTTGACTGAGTGGCTGAAAGCCAACTATCCCGAAGGTCTGGAAGACCTGAATCCGCCCGCAACCGCTGAGCAGCTGAGCGCCCTTGAGCAGGTGCTGGGTTTTGATCTGCCAGAGGAGCTTCGTGAGTTGCTGGCGATCCATAACGGTCAGGATGCGGAAGGCGGTTATCTGTTTGATGGTCAGGAGTTTATCTCTGCGGAGCGTATCGCCGAAGAATGGAGCATCTGGAAAAAACTGTTGGATGATAAAGCGTTTGCCGGAAGCCATTCCCGTGCGGAAAAAGGGATTCGTAACGACTGGTGGAACACGGGTTGGGTTCCTTTCACCTACAACGGCTCCGGTGATCACTTCTGCATTGATACCTGTCCGGCAGAGGGCGGTGTTCAGGGGCAGGTTATTACGCTATGGCATGACATGTCAGAGCGTGACCGTCTGGCGGGCAGTCTGTCTGAATGGCTGAAAAGCTACACCGATGATCTGCAGCGGGGTGAGTTTGTTTATTCCGATGAATACGGTGCCATCCTGCATAAAGATGATATCTGACCGCTGCCGGTCTGACATCATCAACCGTTCAGAAGCGCTGCCACAGCAGCGTTTTTTTGTATCTGAGAGGCCTAATAGCCGTCGTAGCAGCGTTTTGCCCTCTGCTTTGTGAATTTGTCGGCAAAAATAGCGATGCGCTTCAAAAGGTTAGTGTCTTTTTAGAGCTTTTGCTTAAAATGGAGCCAGCTGAATAGTTTTGGTAAGGATTATTTAATGGATGCTTTAACGGTAAATTTTGGGAAGTGCTGTTTGCTAGGGGGTAACCGGAAGGCGCTGATCAAGCGATGCTTGATGAGTTTATCACCAAGGACGCTTTCTATGATCAGCTGGTGAGTGATTACCTGAAAACGCACTATTCTGAGCTGCTGCAACGCTCGGAATTCCTCGATGTATTTGACGAAGACGATCCTGTCTACCCCTCAGATTTTGGCGAGTTGACTGAGGAGATCATGCTGAAAGGCGATGTCTTCTCCCTGATTCGCCTGACCTCGATTATCTTGTTGCCACCGGAAAACAACGCCATCGGCTTCTGCTTTGAATGCGCATGGGATGAAGAACATGGGCTGGGGATTGTCATCTACAAGGATGAAGTGATCTGGTGTGATGGTGAGCAGCAGTCCTATGCCTGTCTCAACTTCCCTGAAGTGCTGGATCTGGATCGTATGTATCGGGCAGACTTAGCTGAGCGAGACGCTGAGCTAAACAGAATCTGATTTTTAATTTTTTGTATTGTAGACCGTTCGGTTTTAGTGCCTGCCCATTCGGCAGGTTGATCATACAGGATGTGACTGAGGACATTTCATGGAACTTTTAAATAAGGCCAGGGACCTTTTGGCTGGCTCATTGGCGGATCAGATTCGTGGCAATGATCTGGTGCGTATCAGTAAAACCATCACCCGCAAAAACATCAATGAAGAGATCGTCGAGAGTGATGGTTTTAACTACACCCCTCTGGAATTTGCGCTCCGTGAGCGTAACCCCGAACTGATCAATATGATCCGTCACTTTATCAAGTTAGGTGCCGATACTCAGTGCCTGACCGATGATAGCGGTAAGCCCAGCATCTTGCTGATCCGGGCGATGAACTCTGCCGATATGATTCTGCTCAGTCATGAGCTGGGTGTTGATCTGAATATTCTCTGGGGTGAGTTTAATCTGCTGGGTAATGCACTCTATTCCGGTGAAGAAGAGCAGGTGATAGCCGTGCTCAAACTGGTGCGTGAGCACGACCTTAAACTGATGGAATCCCCCGGAGTGTTCTGGCATATCCTGGAACGCAAGAACAATATTCCGGCGGATGGCATTATCGCTATTCTGGAATCCGGAATTGAGCGTTACGAAGGTACCGAAGACAGAGAACATGCCGATGCGCTGCTGTTCCGTCTGTTCAGTTCCGATCTGCACGAGCTGACCAAGCTATCGGTCCTCAATTATATGGCGGATAACGGCTTTGAGTTGGCCCTGGAGCGCCGTTATCTGAGGGGCACCCTGCTGGAGATGGCCGTCAGCCGGAGTCAGCAACATCTGGTGACGCGCTTAGTCGAATTGGGCGCTGATATCAGCCGACATCAAAGCGATGTCGGTCGCTTGTTGCTGAAAAAAGAACAGCTGAAAGACAACCTTGTCGTCGATGATACGCTGGATCTGACCGAGCTTTCTGAAAAAGAGGTGCGCCAATACCTGAAACAACACTCAGATCTGAGTGGTAAAGCGGTTATCGGCCCGATTCTGTTGAACCCGAATCTGAAGGATGCCTGTGCTCTGGCTCAAGAGGCTATCAGCAAAGGGGCTGACGTTAATCAGCTGTTTAACCTGAATCAGGGGTTTGGCAAGAGCATCACTTGTACACCGCTTTATGCGGTTTGCAGTCAGGATGATGACCGTTATTCCCGTGCGATTAGCTTTCTGTTGCAGGCTGGTGCCCATGATCAGTTTGAGAGTGGCAGCCCTGGTGAAGAAGAGTGTTTCAGTGCGCTGTTTCTTGCTCTGTCAACGTCACGAATGGCTTTTATCCGGGCACTGCTGGATGGCGGTATTAGCCCAAACCTTGTTTTGCCCGGCAAAAAGGTTAATGAAAATTGCCGCATGGATGATCGCCTTTGGGTCACCATGTTCCACGCCAGCCATCAGTCCGTAAAACCCAATGAGGCCCAAAAAACGGCGATGTTTGATCTCTTGCTGCAATCGGGCCTCTCGCCGGAACTGAGCAACAAGCGGGGTGAATCAGCGTTGGATCTGGCTCTTCGCTATCGGGATATCCCTTTGGTTGAACTGATGCTGAGTCGTGGATTTGCCCCTGCGCCTTCAGCCAACAATCTGGATCAGCTTTTCGAGTATTGTGCTGACCTGTCGCTGCTGAACCGTCTTCTGGCCGATATGACGCAAGTTCAGATCACAGCCAAAACGGCATGGCATTATTTTGTTGGTTTCCAGCACAGAACACCGGAAAAGTCCCAGGACAAAGCCGCGATTTTTGATCTCTTGCTGGAACTGGGGCTGGATCTGAGTGCCTACTATACCGATTCAGAGGGCAACGAAGAAAGCCTGATTGAACTGGCCATTCAGTACCGTAATGCGCCGGCGCTGAAACGCCTGCTGGCGCTGACACCAAAAGCACAGATCTCTCCGGATGTGATTCTGAGTGCGATTCACTATCTTCAGGATCATGAGCTGATCGGTGATCTGGTCGCCCTCTATCCGGATTATGAGATCGAAAACCTGCACGTACATCCGTCGGAGAAATACCGTGAGGCGGGCACGCCAATTACTTTGGCGCTCCACAAGAAACGCTGGGCGCTGGCACATTATCTGGTGGATCGTTTTCCGAAGATGCGCGCCCACAGCACGCTGATTCCTCTGGTGGAGAAAAGTCTCCTGCCGATGGAGGAGGAAAACAATGGCGAGGATCTGGATGAAGCGCTGATCCGTAAGCTGATCGCCCGTGATCCTGATCTGGAGCGACAGTATACCGACGCCGAAGAATCTACCCTTTGGACACTGCTGTTCCAATGCTGTTTCCGTTATGCGCAATGTGGCACGGATGAGCGTTCACGCCTGATCTGGCTGAATGCTGTTGAGATGTTACTGGAGGCTGATGCTTCATTGGATCATCCGTATTCAGTTGATGCAGAACCAGAGCCAACGCATCCGGATATCACTCATCTCTTTGCTATGGTGCTCTACCACAACAAAAGCAACTTTGATCAGGCTAAGCCTCTGTTTGATCTGTTGATTGGCTATGGCGCAGATCCGGCTAAACCTGTGGGGTCATTCAATGAATCCGCTGTGACCAGCATCATTCAGCGCTATCCCCGCCAGATTGATGAGGCCACCAGTCTTAAGTTTGTCCAGTATTTGTGGCAGAAAACCGGCTTTAATCTGCAGGAGGTTAACCGTCTGGGTAATAACCTTGCCATTGCCGCAGCTATGCCGGGAAGGGCTTCCATCCTACGTTGGCTGGCAGAAAAGGGCGTTGATATTCACCATGTGGGTGGTTTCGATAATTCTAACGCGATCCACAAATGTATCTCCAACTACAGCTTTGTGGCTTCCCGCGACCGTACTGCAACGGTAGAGGCTCTGCTGGATCTTGGTGTCAGCATCGAGGTGCCGGACCCTGATCCGGGTGCCGGTGGTGCAACGCCTCTGATGACCGCTTGTCAGATGGGTGTTCAGGCGGTGATTGAGTTACTGGTGAGCCGTGGGGCTGATGTTAATGCTCTGTCTGAAGAGGGCATGACACCGATTCACGCGGCCATTAACGGTGATGAATGTTATGACGTTCACCACACGGTTGAAGGCTCTAAAATTGCCGTTGTTGAGTATCTGGTTAAGCAGGGGGCTGATGTTAACCTGATGGGCCCCCGTCGTTATCATCCCTTGCTGGAAGCGGCTTTTGCGGGGCGGGCCGGCATGTTCAAACGCCTGCTGGAGCTGGGGGCTGATCCTTATCTGATCGATCCGGATCTGAAACACGAAACCGGTGGCACCATAGGTTTTGTGCAGGAAGCCCAGATCGATGCCGAGGGCATGAATGTCATCGGCTATCTGTTGATGCATGAAGACAAAGCCGCTGCACTGCTGGACATTATTGATGCTGTATTAGGGGATGGCACGGTACAGAGTGCGAGAGATGATCTGGCTAAGAAACAGGTGCCGGTAAAACCACAGGCGGTTGCTGAGTGCATTGAAAACTTCCGGTTGGCTGCTTTGGGCAAGCCGGTTCAGAGCGCAAGTTCCAGTGAGGATGTAAACACCAGGGCAATGGACAGCTCCGGCGATTCTGGTTCTGCGCCTACTTGCTTGTTTGCAGATAAGGCGGAGCTTCTGGCTGACGAAGAGAAGCGCCTGAAAATGCGTAAGATTCTGAAGCAGAAGATGGCACGCAAGGGCATGGCTTTGAGTGTTCAGCTCGATTATGAACAGACTCAGGCGCTGGCGTTTTATATGCAGCAGGCGGTTCCGGAAGCGGATATGCGCCATGGCACTAACTGGCAGCAGTTTATTATGGCAGTGGTGGCTGACCGTGCCCCTGAACTGCTGGAGATTCTGCAGCCGGTAAGCGATATGACCGCCTGCACGCTGGAAATTGTACCCACAGGTTCACCTGCTCAGCAGGTTAATGCTTTAGGTGAGGTGCTGACCGCTCTTTTCTCTACCCGCCGCACGATCATGAATGCTTTGCAGGAAGTGACGGATCAGATCGAGTGGCAGGTGTTTGACGCATCTCTGCTGCCGGAACCCGAACCGGATAACGCGACCGAAGCCGACGAAGCAGTGGTGCGTTTACCCGCCAAAGAGCTGTTCAGCACCAGTTCCCGTTTTGGTCTCTACAACGTCTCCTTCAAGTTGAACACTGGGACTATGCAGCGTCTGGCGGCACATCTGGCGGATCTTCTGCCTATAGAGATGGATGCCAGCGGCTGGAGTACAGTTGTCAGAGCTGTGGTTGAACACGAGCTGGAAGGTGAGCTTGAAACTCTGCCGGACTTTATCGACTTTGATGTTTTCGGTACTGAACACTTTACCGTGGTGATTGAAAACGGCTCAGAAGCTCAGAAGGTATTTTCCCAATCCTTTGGCAAGGTGATGGATAAACTCTTCCGCAGTGATGAGGATTTCGTGCAAACCGTTATGGCCGCCCGCAAGCGGATTATGGCGGAAAGCGCGTAATCGCTTTTTTACCTTAAACGCAATACCAAGCGGCATTCAGATCTGTTCTGAATGCCGCTTTTTTATTCAGGCTGCGTGCTTATTCTTCAGGCTGTGTGCTTATTCCTCAGACTGTGTGTTTATTCAGAATCAAACGCATCCCAGTAGGGTGGCGTACCAAAGTAGCCATCAATAAAGTCCAGAAAACAGCGCACCTTACTGGCCAACAGTTTTCGGTGGGCATACACCGCGTACAGCCCCATCGGCTTTGGCTCCAGCTCCGGAAACAGGCGTTTGAGTTTGCCTTCAGCGATCGCCTGACCGGAAATAAACGTGGGTTGAATGGAAATGCCCGCACCCTCGATAGTGGCTTTCACCAGCAGATCGCCGTTATTGCTGATCAGGTCGCAACTGCAATCCCGTCCCGGCACTTTCAGCCATTGGTTAATGGCAAAGTTACTGTCATTTTCCATATAGCTGTAGTGCAAATAGCGATGCTGCGTCAGATCCTCCGGTTTTTCAGGTGTGCCATATCGCTCCAGATAATCCGGAGAAGCACACATCGCCAGCCGGATAGGTGCGATCTGTTTGGCGATCAGTGAAGAGCTTTTCAGGTGGCCGATCCTTAAAGCGATATCAAAACCTTCCTCTACGATATCCACCTTACGATCATTCAGCTGCAGGTCGATGGTTACTGCGGGATGGGCTTGCTGAAACTCTGTCACCAGAGTCCCCATGTGCTGAATGGCAAAAGAAACCGGTGCACTGATACGCAACTGTCCCTGAGCCTCTTCCTGCATATCTCCGATCTGGCTTTCCATCTCGTCAATATCATGCAGCACCTGCTGAACCCACTGAAAGTAGCGGCTGCCAGCTTCGGTCAGGCTGACTTTTCGGGTTGTTCGGTTTAACAGTCGGGCGTTGAGACGTTGCTCCAGCTGGCCTACGTACTTGCTCACCAGCTGGGGTGATATATCCAGCCGGTCAGCTGCCCTAGTAAAAGAGCCTTCGCTTGCGACCAGCTCAAAAGCGCGCATGGCATCAATTCTGTCCATGATCCTGTTTGTCTCTTTATTCCCAGAGATAGATTACGATTATTATCAATGATTTGTTGATAATAATACAACATTGCCCCAGTTAATCTTTAATAAGAGCAAAAGTAAACTGTGTCCATCAAGTGAGCAACAGCAGGCTTTGTGAAACAAAAGAAGCTTAGGCTGCCAAGGGTTCACACTGAATACTCAATCGCAAAGAATTTAATTTTGGAGATACAACTATGAACAATTCAATCATCAAAAAACTGCTGAAATCTGATGCGGGTCTGGCTGCTCTGGTACTGCGCGTTCCTGTTGGTCTGGTGCTGGCGGCACACGGTGCACAGAAACTTTTTGCCTGGTTTGGCGGTTACGGTCTGGAAGGTACTGGTCAGTGGATGGCAAGCATTGGTCTTGAGCCAGGCTACCTGATGGCGCTGATGGCCGGTAGTGCAGAGTTCTTTGGTGGCCTGGCACTGGCTCTGGGTCTGCTGACTCGCCCTGCTGGTCTGCTGACAGCCTTCACTATGCTGATCGCTATCTTCAGTGTTCATATCGGTAACGGTCTGTTTATGGCGAACAATGGTTATGAGTACGGGCTGGTACTCATGGTGATCGGTCTGGCGCTGGCCATTCAGGGTGGTGGTCGCTTCGCACTGGATAATCTGATTGCTGACAAACTGAAGTAATCGGATTCCCCCGGACTGACAACAGAGCTGGTGCGTGGTTTACGGATCTACTCCGGCAGCCGCGCCCAGCTTGTGACAGGCCAAGAGAAACATCACAGAGCAAATAGAATAGCTGAGCAAATAAATAAGCAGAGCAGTGCCAAGCAGAATTAAGAGGAAGCAGAGATGTTAGTAAATGGCGTTTGGCAGGAAAACTGGCAACCGGTACAGTCTAAAGATGAGCAAGGTCGTTTTATCCGCCAGACTTCATCGTTCCGTCACTGGATCACTCCGGACGGCAGTGCAGGGCCAACCGGTGATGCAGGCTTTAAGGCAGAGGCAGGCCGATATCATCTGTATGTGGCTTACATCTGTCCCTGGGCTTCACGTACTCTGATGGCGCTGCAGCTGAAAGGTTTGGATAAGATGATTTCGGTATCCGTGGTTAATCCTCAGATGACCGATTATGGCTGGCGCTTTGGCGGCTTCGAAGGTGCTGATATCGACACCCTGAACAACGCTGAATATATGCACCAGATCTACACTAAAGCTGATCCGGTATTCACTGGCCGTGCGACAGTACCTGTACTGTGGGATAAGCAGCAGGATTGTATGGTCAGTAATGAATCTGCCGATATCCTGCGCATGCTGAACACAGCATTTAATGAACTGGGTGCTACGGGCCCTGATCTGTGTCCGGAAGACCTGAGATCAGAAATCGATCAGCTAAACGCCCATATCTATGACAACCTGAACAACGGTGTTTATCAGGCGGGTTTTGCGTCTTCACAGGAAGCTTATGACGAAGCTTATCTGAAGGTCTTCACTTGTCTGGATGAGCTGGAAGATCGCCTGAGCGATGGTCGTGATTATCTGTTTGGCGATGTCATTACCGAAACAGATGTACGCACTTTTGTCACGCTGGTGCGTTTTGATGTCGCATATCACGGGCTGTTTAAGTGTAACCGTAACACCCTGAAAGAGATGCCGTTCCTGCATGCTTACATGCTGCGGATTCTGAAGCTGGATGGTATTGCCAATACAGTCAACCTTGATCATATAAAGACGGGCTACTATTCCATCAAAGCATTGAACCCAACAGGTATCGTGCCAAAAGGCCCAGGTACTCTTTAAGTTATTTTTTCGTATAGAAGCGATTTTCGAATTTTAAGGAGGGTGTGATGAACGCATCCAATATTATTTTTATTTCTCATGGTGGTGGCCCTATGCCGCTATTAGGCGATCCGGGCCATCAGGAGATGGTTGATCGTCTGGATGAGCTGCGCGAAGTTCTGCCAAAGCCATCGGCAATTCTGGTGGTTAGTGCCCACTGGGAAGAATCGGTTCCGGCAATCACGTCAGGCAAAAATCCTGAGCTGATTTACGACTACTACGGTTTTCCACAGGAATCCTACGAGATCAAATACCCGGCCCCAGGCGAACCTGAACTGGCCAGCCGTATTCATCAAGCATTAGGACAAGCGGGTATTGAATCCCGTCTGGACGATAAGCGTGGTTTTGACCATGGAATGTTCGTCCCGCTGAAGATGATGTATCCGGATGCCGATATACCCGTGGTTCAGTTGTCATTGTCATCCTCTCTTGATCCTGAGCTGCATCTGGCGATGGGCGAGGCGTTACAGGGACTCGAGTGGGATAACCTGTTAGTGGTAGGTTCCGGTTTCTCTTTCCATAATATGCGCGCTTTTTTTGCTGCGCCTACTCAGGAGATTACAGATCTGAATCAGGGCTTTGAGCACTGGCTGCTGGAAACCTGTGCCGGTGAACTGGGTGAAGCGGAACGTCGCCAGCGACTGGTAAACTGGGAGCAGGCACCAGGTGCACGTTTCTGTCACCCAAGGGAAGAGCACCTGCTGCCCATTCATGTTTGCTACGGCTTAGCGGGAAAGGGCACCAGTGGTGAGTATCCGGCTAGAATTGTTGGTAAAGATTCCGGAATGTTCCACTGGCAAGTGGATTAGCATGGCCTCAAGCGCAAACAAACTGAGACCCGGTTAAAACCAGGGCTCAATCAAAGCGAGAAAAAACGCTGGTGTGACCCTGAATACAGGTCACACCGGCGTGTTTGTTTGATGTT